>DAOWFN010000215.1 GCA_030637945.1 Gammaproteobacteria bacterium | reverse complement strand
TTATCACACCAAAGGTGTCCTGTTGCTAACAGCTACACCTGAGCAGTTAGGCAAGGAAAGTCATTTTGCACGATTACGATTGCTCGACCCTGACCGCTTCCCTACTTTTCAGCAATTCGTTGAAGAGGAAGAAAACTACGAACCCTATGCGCAGGTTATCGAAGATCTGTTAAATAATAAGCCGCTGACCAAGGATGATATCTCGTTAATTAAAACGACTATTGATGAGGGAGATAATACTTCCCTGCTAGCTACGGTAAGTGGTGATCCAGATGAAGATGACGTACGACAGGCGCGTATCGAACTGGTTGAGCATTTGCTCGATCGCCATGGAACCGGTCGTGTTTTATTCAGGAATACTCGTTCTGCTGTTAAGGGTTTTCCAGATAGAGCGCTCTGTGCTTATCCCTTAGAGTTACCTGCGCAGTATAAAGATAATGCTGATACGCATGGTTTATTGACACCCGAGACAGGTTATCAAAAAAGTGATCCGGCACAGCATTGGACGCAGATCGATCCTCGTATCAATTGGTTAAGTAAAAAATGTGCAGAGCTATACCCTGATAAAATCCTCGTTATTGCAGCACATGCAAGTACTGCACTTGATATCACGCAATATCTGAAGACGCAAACCGGATTACATGCGACTGCTTTCCATGAGGGGCTAAGCATCGTAGAGCGTGATCGTGCTGCGGCATTTTTTGCAGATCACGAGACAGGTAGTCAAATCCTGGTCTGTTCAGAGATCGGCAGCGAGGGCCGTAATTTTCAGTTTGCACATCATCTTGTCTTATTTGATCTGCCGATCAATCCTGACCTGCTGGAGCAACGCATCGGACGGCTGGACAGGATTGGTCAAACCAATACTATTAGTATACACGTGCCTTACCTTACTGATTCGGCACAGGATATCTGTTTTCGCTGGTACGATGAAGCGTTGCAGGCGTTTCAACATACTTGCCCTGCCGGTCACTCAGTATACAAGCGTGTGCAACATGATCTGGAGCAGGCATTAAATACTTCTCATCAGACCGATGAATCCAGTGACACAATAGACGCACTAATCGAGAAGTCTAAAACACTTTATCTGGAACTAAGCCAGTCATTACAGCGCGGACGTGACCGATTGCTGGAATATAATTCCTGTCGGCCAGGCATCGCTCAGGATCTAAAGCGGCGTACTGATACAGAAGATAACGCTGAACAGTTAGCTGAATACATGGAAAATGCCTATGACTGTTTTGGCATAGATAATGAAATTCACAGTGAAAACTGTTTTATCATTACACCGACAGAACATATGGTCAGTCATTTCCCAGGGCTTCCTGAAGATGGTATGACCATCACTTATGATAGAAATATTGCACTGAGTTTTGAAGACGCGCACTATATTACGTGGGAACATCCGCTAACAAATAACGCCATCGATCTCGTGCTTACTAATGAGCTAGGCAATACCTCGGTAACGGCAGCTGACTATGACGGTGTGAAGGCTGGCAGTGTGTTACTGGAATGTTTGTTTTCTCTGGAAAGTGCGCCGATCGAAGAGCTGCAAACCAATCGATATCTGCCGCCGACGATGATCCGTGTAGTCTGTGATGAACGAGGTGCTGATCATGATGCCAGGCTGCCGCACGCAGTAATCAACGATAAGCGCCAGTTTGTTGATAAAGGTGTCGGTAATAAAATTGTTAAAGCCAAGAAGAAGATACTTAAAGCCATGTTACAGCGAAGTGAAAAATACGGTGAATTGAAATCAGTAAAAGTTCTGCAGCATGCGCATGAGTATGCAACGGACGTATTATCTAAAGAAATCAATAGATTAACTGCTCTTTCTAAAGTTAATCCTAATATACGTGCGGATGAAATACAGTATTTTGAAAAACAGTTATCGATGTTGACGGAAGTTATCGATGCTGCGAATCTACGGCTAGATGCCGTACGCGTTATTGTTGCTACCTGAGCAGTATCTTTTACGAGGCATTTGCAATAGATAGTTACATGTTTATATAACTGAAGCCCTGCTCCTGTAATTGCATGATACCGTCGACACCAATAGGCACGACCTGTGCTTGTTCGACCAAATCTTTTTCAAGCCAGTTCATGCTTTTCATGGTGTTGCCACAGGCTTGAAAACGAACACCATATTCGGCCAACGATGCTACACGCTGTTGATGAAGCTTTGAAATTGAGCGTTTAGGCCTTCTCGCGAGCAGGTTTAAACCTGGCCCAAAAGCAGAAATGACCAGTTCTATATCATCACCGTATTTGCGGAGCATCTCCGCACAGGAAAAAAGAACGTGCTCTATGTAGTCGTGATCGGCCCTGTTACACTGATATACCAGTCGGTGAGCTGCTTTATCATCAAAATGAGTATCAGTATGATGCGCATGTGCTTTATTTGAACTGAGGCTGACTCCAGCAAGGCCGATACCACCAAAGCCCAGCAGTGATAAGAATTGGCGACGTTTTGTTTGTTTCATATTGTTCCTCCACTATGGCTGATAGCTTATAATAAGCCCTTTTCACAAATGTATCATAGGTACTGAATTGTTTTCTTCACTTTTACTCGATGAGCCGCTGCTCGATGCTCTTGAATCCCTTGGATTTACAGAAATGACAGAAGTTCAGGAATCGGCAATTCCTAAAGCACTTGAAGGCAAGGATCTAATCGTCAATGCTAAAACAGGTAGTGGTAAAACACTGGCTTTTGTCCTGCCATTGCTGCAACAGATACTCGATAACCCACAATCAGTCACACAGGCTTTAATACTCGCGCCGACACGTGAATTATGTCGACAGATAAACAAGCAATGCACTTTGCTTGCGCAATACACGGATATACGCACAGCAGTCATCATTGGTGGTGAAGATCCCAAGTATCAGCTTAAGGCTTTAGAGAAGTACCCTGATGTCATAATCGCAACACCTGGCCGCCTGTTAGAGCATGTAAAACGTAACATAATAGAACTTGAAGCAATCAACATATTGGTGCTGGATGAAGCTGACCGCATGTTAGCTATGGGCTTTAGTGATCAGGTTATCGAGGTTGCCTCTCGGTGCAATGAGGAATGCCAGACCGTTCTATATTCTGCCAGCTTCAATCAGAAAAAATTTAAGTTATTAACAGATGCTATTTTATACGAAGCTGAAGAGATTATTGTTGATGATCCGCGTAATAATAATCTCAATATTACGCAATTAAAGATTGCTGCTGACAATAGTACTCATAAGTTGAAACTGTGTGATTACATCCTTAAAAACGTGGATGATGATTTTAAATTTAGTAAAGCTATCGTCTTTGCTAATAAAAGAGCAACGGTGAATAGTATAAGTGGATGGTTGCAGTCAAAAGAAATTCCTTCTGCGGTCATACACAGTGATATCAGCCAGGATATACGTAATCAGTTATTGAGAAAGTTTAGAAATAATGAGATCAATATAATCGTCGCCACAGATGTAGCGTCACGAGGTCTGGATATAACTGATCTGGACTTGATTATTAATTTTGATGTGCCGCGTAATGGTGAAGACTATATGCACCGCATCGGGCGTACGGGAAGAATGTTTGATACGGGGATGGCTATAACTCTGGTCGATTCTCAGGAATGGAATCAGATGATCAGTATCGAAAACTTCCTGGATGTTAAATGTATCGAACGGAAAATTAAAACATTGACGGGAAAATACGCGGGCCCTGAAAACAGAAAATCGTCAGGCAAGGCTTACGGTGTTAAACGTAAGAAAAAAGTAACTAAAAAGAAAGTTAAGAAAAAAATTAAAAGCCGTATTCGAGATAAAAAGAATATTGGCAAGCGCCGGAAACCATCAGAGAAAGAATCCGCAGTTAAATAGACGATATGGTTTATCGCAACTTAATCGAACTTGAAATGTCTTAGCAGGAGTTTTTAATGATAACTTATTTGTACTGGATAACAATTATTGCTATCGCTTTAGCATTGCTATATGTCGTTGGGCATAAATTAGAAGAGTTAAAGATTGCTGCTATCTCTGCCCTGTCGGTTATTATAATCGGGTTTGTCGCATACCATTTTCATTTTCAGCAGGTTTTTGTGAAACGTTATGGCGGAGTGATGACTATCAAGGTGCCAGATGATGAAATACATCTTGCCGCAACCTGGAAAGATGATAATTTATGGATCGAAAATTATAACCCTGCTACGAATACCTGCCATTTTAGAGAATATTCTCGGGGTAATTTATTGCAGGGACAGGTAACGATTAAAAATTGTAATCCATTATTACGACGAGAACTTATCTCTGTTCCTGTGCAGCCATAAACAATAAGTCATATGAAAATATTCTACCGTTGCTTGATTATTTCTTGCGCACTCTTTTCCAGTGGAACGGTTGTTGCATCAAACAGTAATGCGCAAAACATAACGCCGTCTACTTTTTCGCATTGGTTAGACGCGGCCTATGTTGCGCAAGCTGCATACGGTACTGAGGATGATGTCGAGTCTGTACTAAACAGGCAAGGTTACAAAATAAAGCAGTTCCATCAGCTTGATGGTTTTTTAGTTACCTATGTTTTGGCTACAAATGATGAAACAAAACATCACATACTGGCAGTGCGAGGTACGTCTAATATAGAAAATATTATCGTTGATTCTGCTTTTGTATTAGTACCGGATAAAATTACAGGTATCGATATTCATCAGGGTTTTTTGCTTTCTGCTAAAGACATATACCAACAAATTCTTCCTGACATAAAACCCGGATATAAAATAAATACCATCGGCCATAGTCTGGGCGGAGCAACTGCGCTCATCGTTGCAATGATGCTCGATGCTAAGGGCTACACTATCGATGAGGTTATTACCTTCGGGCAGCCTAAGGTGACTAACATCAGTGGCAGCAAAAAATTTGCTCATCTGAATATTAAACGACTGGTGATGCCAAAAGATATAGTGCCGCTAGTGCCACCGGTAGATCCGATGAATCTGATGCAGCTTAGTATCTTCTGGCATCAGGGTGTAGAAATTATTATTTTTGACAACAATCAATATGCGGTTACTACGGGTACAGATAGTATGATGCGCGCATTAGACTTCTTAAACGACGTACCAGGTGAGCAGCATATAAGAAATCATTTCATGACGAGCTATATAAAAAACCTTAAATCTAAGCTGAATTCACCACAGGCAATTCAATATAAAAGTGATTTTAAGTTAAGTGACTGGTTTGACCTTTCTCCGGCTACGGATAAGCCATGACCTTTATAAAAAAATTGCTGGAACTCAATCTCGTACGGGATTATGATATGGCTATGTGATGGTATATGTGTTGGCCGGCTTTGTTAAAAAGCAGGT
>DAOWFN010000014.1 GCA_030637945.1 Gammaproteobacteria bacterium | reverse complement strand
GATGACTTCTACCGGTAACGGAAACTCACCCATGACATCCACGAGTTTGGACTCGTCGGCGATACAGACGAATTTTTTACTGGCACCGGCAATAATTTTTTCACGGGTTAATGCACCGCCGCCGCCTTTTATCAGGTTTAGATAATGGTCAGACTCGTCAGCGCCATCGATATAGACTTCGATACCGTTAACCTCATTCAGGTCGTAGACTTTAATGCCGTAACCTTCCATGCGTTCGGTTGAAGCAACGGAGCTTGAAACAGCGCCTTTGATCTTATGTTTTATCTCAGCAAGTGCGTCGATGAAGTGGTTTACGGTTGAGCCTGTGCCCACACCAACTATTTCGCCGGCAATAACGTATTCCAGAGCCGCTTCTGCCGCTTTTCTTTTCATTTCATCCTGGGTCATCATATACTCCCGTGGGTATCTCTTATAAAAATTCTGGCACGAATATTACCGTGAAATGCCAGTGGTTAATAGTGGCGTTTGTATTGTGGGTAGAACGTTATCGATGCGTTAAAAGCAATATCATTCACAGGGGAAACTAAACATAATAAATTGTCATCTCGACGATAGGAGAGATCTTGTGCACTGACAGTTTAAGATCTCTCCTATCGTCGAGATGACATTTACTAAATAACATAAGGTTTTATAATCTGTGGGCAAAATATCTTTTATTGAAAGTTTCTCTACTGCTTATAGTTCGGTGAATAGTGGCGTTATTACGATTTTAATAACTATTCACTATTCACTACTTTACCGCTATTCTTCGCCTATGACCAAAAAATATATAGAAAAAATATTAACCGCCCGGGTTTACGATGTGGCTGTAGAGACGCCACTGGATGCCGCCATCACATTAAGCAAACGCCAGAACAACCAGGTGTTGCTCAAGCGTGAAGATCTGCAAAGTGTTTTTTCATTCAAATTGCGTGGTGCTTATAACCGGATCTATCAGTTGACGCGGGCAAAAAAAGTCAGAGGCGTGGTCGCTGCATCTGCAGGAAATCACGCGCAGGGTGTGGCGCTGTCAGCGAAAAAATTGGGCCTGGATGCGACCATCGTGATGCCTAAAACCACGCCGGGTATCAAGGTTGATGCGGTTAGATCATACGGTGCAAAAGCCATATTGATCGGTGATAATTACGACGAAGCCTGTGAATATGCGACCAAGTATGCGGCTGAAAAGAAGCTGGATTTTATCCACCCGTATGATGATCCCGATGTCATCGCAGGTCAGGGTACGATCGGACTGGAGATGGTCCGTCAGCATGCGGACTTCATCGATGTCATTTTTATTCCTGTCGGAGGCGGTGGCCTGATAGCGGGTGTTGGTTCTATCGTCAAATATCTGAGCCCAAAAACAAAAATCATCGGTGTAGAGCCGGCCGATGCGGCGTGTATGGCTGCAGCGTTTGAAAAGCAGCGCCGTGTGGTTTTGAATCATGTCGGTATTTTTGCAGACGGTGTGGCGGTGAAACAGGTGGGCAAAGAAACATTTCGTGTAGCAAAACAATGTGTTGATCAGATCATTACTGTTACCACCGATGAGATCTGCGCGGCGATCAAAGATATTTTTGACGATACCCGCTCTATAGCAGAGCCGGCTGGCGCACTGGCTGTGGCGGGTTTGAAAAAGTATGTCGCACAGAAAAAAATCAGTGGTAAAACACTGATCGCCATCAACAGCGGTGCCAACATGAACTTTGATCGGTTGCGCCATGTTTCAGAACGAGCAGAGATTGGTGAGCAGCGTGAAGCATTGTATGCGGTGACCATCCCCGAGCGCCCCGGCAGTTTTAAGGCATTTTGTCAGACCATCGGTAAGCGGGGTATTACTGAATTTAACTATCGCTACGCTGATGATAATGACGCACAGGTTTTCGCCGGGGTGCAGTTACGTGACGGCATGAAGGAGCGTGTGGAACTGATCAAACGGTTGAAAGATAAAAAATATCCGGTGCTGGATATGACGGATAATGAGATGGCAAAAATGCATGTTCGTTATCTCGTGGGCGGTCGGGCAGCCCTGGAAAACGAAGTATTGTATCGTTTTGAGTTCCCGGAGCGCCCCGGTGCATTACTGGACTTTTTGACCCGGATCGGTAATCGCTGGAACATCAGCTTATTCCATTACCGAAATCACGGTGCCGCATATGGTCGCGTACTGGTGGGTTTGCAGATACCTAAAGGCGAGCGTAAACAGCTGGGTGAATATCTTGATAAGCTGGCTTATCCGTATTGGGAAGAAACTGATAACCCTGCGTACCAGTTGTTTTTATCCATGTAGGTGCGACTAAATCGTTCCAGACGATTTAGTCGCACCTACAGGTGTATGTCAAAGCCGGCTAATTTTTTTAGTCGTAGGGTAGGCAGGCCTATGCACCTACAGGTGTGTGTAAAACCTTGTTTAATTGGCTTTATAAAGTCGGTTTTCAGTGACGATGTAATCCAGTGGAATATCCCAGCTCTGCGTACTTAATTGCTCGACCTTTTGTATCTCATGCGCCAACCCCATAAGTACCGGCTTTCTCCAGTGCTGTCGATGCCTCAGATAGGCCAATGTCCGGTCATAAAAACCACCGCCCATTCCCATGCGATTGCCATGTCTGTCAAAAGCAACCAGTGGTAATAACAGTAGATCCAGTTGCTGGGCAGTTTTCCAGTTTGATGGATGACATACCGGTTCGGGGATGCTGAAACGGTTGAATTTTAATGGCTCGCCTGCAGTATAGGGCGCAAAATAAAGGCTGTTCTTAAGCGGTGAGAGTACAGGAAAATAGACTGTCTTGCCTGAAAACACGGCGTGTTCTATCAGCAGGAATGGGTCAATTTCACCATCATTAGCGATGTAACAGGCAATGTGCAGGCTGTTTTTGTAAGCTTTTGTTTTTGTTATGTTTTGACACAAGCTTTGGCTATGCTGCTGTTGTGCGTCTGTTGTTAGTGACTGTCGTTGCGTACGCTTTAATCGTCTGATATCGGTAGTGGATTGGCGTCCTGTATTTTTGTTGTTGGACGTAGGGTCGAAAGCCATAAAAAAACCGGGTATAAATAAGATGACATCTCCGGAGATGCCGTAGCAATACTGAAGACCTTGAACCGGTAAGTTCAGGTGGGAATCAGCGATGCTGCGTTAGGCTTCCCGTCGTAGCGGTAATGCACACGGCCTCAACAGTCCAACTCCCGAAGTCAGTATTTAAGGCTCAAGGGATATAACAGGTTTGCTTACGCACATCCCAGAGATGTCAAAATTGGTGGATGTAATTATTATTGTCGCCAGAAAAATACATCCGTTATTTATATTGTATGTAATGCTGATTTTAAATCAACATAAATAAAGTAAAAAGATTTTAGTTCTTTAGGAGGAGTTGAGCTAGATCAGTTGAATATCGCGCATGGAAGCGGTGATGCGTTCTGAGAGAGCATCGATACGGTCGTTTAGATCGCTGTTCCCATCTGTTATCGCCTGACTGTGCAGTATGTCATGGCTCATATTTAAGGCGGCCATGATGGCAATGCGTTCTGAGCCAATGACAGAGCCCTGCTGTTTTATCTCATCGAGTTTTTCGTTGAGCAGATCGGCAGATGCGCGCAGGTTGTCTTTTTCTTCTTCAGGGCATCCGATGCGGTATTCCTTGGCCATAATCGTTATGGTTAAGGGTTCGGTTTTACTCACGTAGTTCAGCCTTTATCTTTGAGAATGATATTGCGTGGAGCATACAGTTTATGACGTTTGGCAATTATGCCTTTTCCATAGACCGTAAACGGCTAATCATTGATTCTACCTGTACGCGTACTTTTTCTTTTTGTTCTACCAGGGTAGAGCGTTCAGAAGTGAGTTGTTGAAGTTGAGCACGAAGCTCTTTGTTATCATCACCAAGTCGTTCGCAAAAAGTAAGAAGTTCGACTACCTGCTCTTCGAGTTTGTTTATTCTAGTTATTGTGTCAGTCATGGTACTAATAATAGGATGTGAATCGCTTTTGGTCAATTACAATGGACAATTTACATGAAATTGATTAAAACCTCAAAATTAGTTAAAAAATGGGTGTGTTTGCATAGCAGGCACTTTTTTTGTTTATGTGAGCTGGTGACTTTTTTTTAAGTTAAACTGTCGTATTTTTATGATGAAAGTTATATCGAGCTAGATTCAGATGGTAAATTATCCTGATATTCCACAATTAGAAGGCCTGTTGTTTGATATCGATGCAATGCTTGGGGCTACCGAGTCACATGGTGCTCTGTGTGGCATGTTATGTGCGCAAGGGGCGACGGATGCATCACAGTGGATGTTGCAGGTGTTAGGTGAGCATGAAGAAAGCAGTAAAGCGCTACAGCAGGTTGGCAAGATGCTGCTGCAGATTCATCAGTTGTCGGTTGAACAGATGAATGATAGCGATGTCGAATTCGAATTGATGTTACCCGACGACGACGAGCCGTTAGGAGCTCGTGTTGAGGCATTAGGCACCTGGTGTCAGGGTTTTGTTTATGGTCTTGCCGTGGGCGGTGTTAAAGAAGAGACCGAATTGCCTGAAGATAGTAAAGAGTTGATTAAGGATATTCTGGAAATTTCACGGGCAGGTTATGTAGCAGATGACGAGGCTGAGTTAAATGCCAGTATCGAAGATGATAATGAAGAGGATGAAGTTGCCTTTATGGAAGTCACTGAGTATGTCCGTATGGGAACCTTGTTGATCTATGAAGAATTGCAACCGCTGCAATCTTCACAAACGGTACATTGACGTAGTACTATAAAAAAATTAAAAACATTTGTCGCTGTGCTCGGGCACGTTCTTTGCGGACTGAAGCTTTTTTAATTATTCTGATTGCAGTAAGAGATGTCACTTGAATAAAAAAATCTACATAAAACGTCGTAAGCAGTTAATGCGAATGATGCATGAGAATTCGGTGGCAATCTTACCTGCGGCGCCAACATTGATCCGTAACCGGGATGTAGAGCACGGTTTCCGACAGGATAGTGATTTTATGTATCTAAGCGGGTTCAGTGAGCCTGACGCGGTCATCGTGTTGATACCTAATCGCAAGCAGGGTGAATATATCCTGTTTTGTCGGGATCGTGATCCTGCAAAAGAGACCTGGGATGGTCGTCGCCATGGAATGGAAGGTGCCGTTGAGAATTTTGACGCTGACGATGCTTATCCGATCGATGACCTGGAAGATATATTACCGGGTCTGATGGAAGACCGTGAGAGTGTGTATTACAGCATCGGTTTGAACCCGTCATTTGATAAACATGTTCTTAAATGTGTGAATGATCTGCGTAGGCAGTCACGCCGTGGCGCGCGCGCGCCTTATGAATTTGTTGCACTGGAATACCTGTTGCACGATATGCGTTTATACAAATCACGCGAAGAGCTCAGTCTGATGCGCAAGGCAGCGAAGATCTCGGTTCAGGCACACGTCAAAGCCATGCAGGTCTGCAAGCCAGGTCTGTATGAATATGAACTTGAGGCAGAGTTTCTGTGTGGTTTTAAACGCAACGGTGCCGGCTGGGCATACACCTCTATTGTCGGTGGTGGCAAAAATGGTTGTATTTTGCATTACACCGAAAATAATTCAGAATTAAAAGATAAGGATCTGGTACTGATTGATGCCGGTGCTGAATATGATGGTTACGCCGCAGACATCACCCGAACATTTCCTGTTAACGGAAAATACACGGTGCCTCAGAAAGAGATCTATGAAGTGGTGCTAAAAGCGCAGGAAGCAGCATTTGCCAAAGTGAAACCGGGTAACCATTGGAATGATCCGCATAATGCTGCAGTGAGAGCGTTGACCAAAGGTATGGTTGAAATTGGTCTGTTAAAAGGCAGGCCTGCACAGCTGATCAAAGATGGTAGTTACATGAAATATTATATGCACCGTACCGGCCACTGGCTGGGCATGGACGTGCATGATGTTGGTGATTACAAGGTTGATGACAAATGGCGTTTACTGGAGCCGGGCATGGTGTTAACCGTTGAGCCGGGTTTGTATATACCCGCCGGTATACGAGGCGCTAAACGCTGGTGGAATATCGGTGTGCGAATTGAAGATGATCTGGCAGTCACTAAAGATGGTTTTGAGTTGTTGACCAAGGGTTTGCCACGTACCGTGGATGAAGTTGAAGCGGTGATGGCTTCTTCGTGAATTAATAAATAAAAAACCTTCTACCACAGAGGACACGAGGATACAGAGTAAAGACAAATTGTGTTGGTGAGTACAATACACTGTAGGTGCGAATTTATTCGCACGACGAGCGTATACTCTGGCACCATTGTGCGAATGAATTCGCACCTACAAGGTTCTCCGTATCCTCTGTGGTGAGGATTTTTTAAGTCTTATGGAATAATGCCAGAAAATAAAATAGACAATTATTTTGATCTAATCATCATCGGTGGTGGTCTCGCCGGTGCCAGCCTTGCCTGTGCGTTAAAAGATACAGCATTAAAAATTGCCGTTATCGAAGCGCATGAGCTTAGCAACGATTTCCAGCCAAGCTATGATGACCGCACGGTGGCGCTATCTTATGGCAGTCGATGTATCTTCGACTGCATGGGATTGTGGTCTTCACTTGAGCCCCATGCAGAAGCCATTGATACCATCCATATATCTGACCGCGGGCATTTTGGTATTACTCGCTTAACCAAAGAGCAGGAAGGCGTGGAAGCACTGGGTTATGTGATCGAAAATAAGCGTCTTGGCGAACAGTTGTATGAAACCATCACGTCAGCTTCGAATATTACGTTATTTTGTCCGGCAGAATTGACGGTGTTACGGCAGGACGACAAACAGGTCACGGTTGATATTTTGTCTGGTGATACTCATCAGGTATTGTCCGGGAAATTACTGGTCGCTGCTGATGGTAATAACTCTCAGGTGATGCAGATGTTGAATATCGGCAGCAGCCGGAAAAATTATGACCAGGTTGCTCTGATCACCAATGTCACACCGGGTAAAAAACACAATAATGTTGCCTACGAACGTTTTACTGATAGCGGACCACTGGCTTTTTTACCGATGCCAGGGAACCGCTGTTCTGTGGTGTGGACCTTGAGTCCTGAACAGGCGGATTATTTGTATGCACTGGATGAAACAGATTTCCTGAACCAGTTACAACAACGTTTTGGTTTTCGATTGGGGCAGCTTAAAAAAGTGGGCGCACGGCATATCTATCCATTGTTTTTGCAGTCAGCGGCACAGATGGTGCAGGGCAGAGTCGCTATAATCGGCAATGCTGCACACAGTGTACATCCCGTGGCGGGGCAAGGATTTAACCTGGCATTAAGGGATATCGCTCTGCTGTCAGAGCTGGTTGTTGATGCAAAGATGGTTGGTACAGGCAAAACAGCAGGTGATATAGGTGGACAGGCGCTGTTGCAACAATATGCGCGTCTGCGCGAGCAGGACATCAAGCAGGTCTACCGTTTTACCGATACCCTGGTAAGAACTTTTTCAAACGCGATTACACCGCTCGCACATCTGCGTTCTTTGAGTTTGTTTTTGGTGGATATACTGCCTGATATCAAGCATCAACTGGCGAACCAGAGCATGGGGTTGAACGGTCGCCTGACGCGTCTGGGCCGGGGATTACGTTTATGAGCCAAAGCAACGATGAGATTGATTTTGACGTCGTAATCATCGGCGGCGGCATCGTGGGTTTGAGTTTTGCCAATGAACTGGCGGCATCGGACTTTTCTGTGGCCGTGGTTGAGCGTAATACACTTAAAGCGGTAACGGATGAGACAGATTGCCGGGTGTCGGCGATAAACCGCTTTGCCTTAAAAAGGTTTGATCAGACAGGGGTATTAGCATCGTCTTTGATGCAGCGTGCCTGTGCATTTGAAAAAATGTTTGTCTGGGATCAGGGGGGTGCCGGGCAGATCCAGTTTGATAGTGCAGAACTCGGTGTCTCAGAGCTGGGTGTAATCATCGAAAATAATGTGTTGCAGCAGATGCTGCTGGACAAAGTAAAAACCGCTGAAAACATTACTTATCTGTGTCCGGAAGAGATCGCAAAGATTAATTACTCGTCAGCAGATGAGGTGGCACTGGTAAGAGCTAGCGTGGAATTATCTTCCGGAAAAAAAATTCGCTCGACCTTGCTGGTCGGTGCTGACGGTGTAAATTCGAAAGTCAGAGAAGCCGCTTCGATCCAGCGAGCAAAACAGTCTTATAAGCAGCAGGGTCTGGTGTGTAATGTAACAACCAGTGAGAGTCATCAAAATACCGCCTGGCAGTGTTTCATGCCAAGCGGACCACTCGCATTTTTGCCCTTATATAATGGGCAGAGTTCCATCGTCTGGTCGTTAGATGAGGATGAGGCGCAGCGCATCATGGCGCTGGATGATGATGCTTTCAAAATCGCACTGGCTGAAGCCGGTGAGTTTAAACTGGGTGAAATCCTTGATCTGAGCCAGCGTTTTTTATTCCCGCTGTCTCATGGTCATGCCAACGAATATGTAAAACCGGGTCTGGCATTAATCGGAGATGCTGCACACAATATACATCCGTTGGCGGGACAGGGTGCCAATCTGGGCATCGCCGATGCATTTGCTCTGGCAGAAGTTATCTGCACAGCTCGAAAAGCGGGTCGACAATGGTCGGCGTTACACACCTTGATGAAGTACCAACGGCAGCGTAAAGGCGCTAATCGAGTGATGGAATTGTCGATGAGTGGATTCAAGGAGTTATTTGGACAAAAGAATGTTTTCCTGTCTGAAATACGTAATGCTGGCCTGTCATTGGTTGATCATATCCCTGCGCTGAAATATCGAATAATCCAGCATGCATTAGGGGAGTAGGCCCACAGATAAGCATAGTCTGGAATGTTCGTCATGCTGGCACGTTTTTAGCCGGTATCCACCGTTTGGAGGGGTGCTCAGCCAGAAATTCCCGTTTGCTGACAAGTAGATTCTGGCCTTCGCCAGAATGACGGCTTAAAGGAGGGTTTGGTGGTGACATAACACTGTTTTTTATCGGGACTCTGTACCAACAAAGTGTGTAAAATCTGCGCTTTTATCTGTCTGCATCTATAACATTATGAGCAATAAAACTGTACTGTTTGACAAACACGTTGAATATAAAGGAAAAATCGTAGACTTTGCCGGCTGGCAGATGCCGGTGAATTATGGTTCGCAGATCGATGAGCATCATCAGGTCCGCAAAGATGCCGGTATGTTCGATGTCTCACATATGGTCATCGTTGATCTGAAGCTTGATTCTGAGTCGGGCGATATCAAAGGTTTTTTACAATATCTGCTGGCAAACGACGTCGCCAAGCTGACAGAAAGCGGTAAGGCTTTATACAGCTGTATGCTGAATGAGCAGGGCGGTGTTATCGATGACCTGATCGTGTATTACATGAGCGAAAACTGGTATCGCGTGGTGGTGAATGCCGGTACCCGCGAAAAAGATCTGGCATGGATCAATCAACATGCTGCTAAGTTTGACGTGATCGTGAGAGAGCGTGAGGACCTGGCCATGATTGCGGTACAAGGGCCAAATGCACGCGATAAAGCCTTTGAGGTTTTACCGGTTGATGTAGTTGAGGCGGCGACCCCGTTGAAACGATTTTTTGGCGCAGACTGTGGCGACTGGTTTATCGGTCGCACCGGTTATACCGGTGAAGACGGTTTTGAGATCATGCTGCCTGATAGTGAGGCAGCAGCTCTATGGGATAAATTGGCGGGCGTCGGTGTTAAACCTTGTGGTCTCGGTGCGCGTGATACCTTAAGGCTGGAAGCCGGTATGAATTTATACGGCAGTGATATGACCGAAGACACCTCACCGCTGGTCTCAGGCCTGGGCTGGACCATCGCCTGGCAACCTGAAGATAGAGATTTTATCGGCCGCAGTGTGATCGAGAATGAAAAAGCTGGCGGTGTTAAACAGAAAATAGTGGGGCTGGTACTGGAGGAGCGTGGTGTATTGCGCGGCCATCAAAAAGTTATTGTTGAGCATGAAGGTGCCCGGCTGGAAGGCGAAATTACCAGTGGTACATTCTCGCCCAGTCTGCAAAAATCAATCGCCCTGGCGCGAGTACCTGTTGAGATAGGCGAAACTTGTGCTGTAGAAATTCGTGGTAAATTGTTAAAAGCAAGGGTAGTTAAACCAGTGTTTGTGCGCGATGGGCAGCCTGTATAGGCAGGCTAGTGTAGGTGCGAATAAATTCGTACCTACAGGAAAAAAGAGCTTAACTTACTGATATTTGGAACTGAGGGTATAATATGCACCTCATCAAAACCTGACTCAAAAAATTTGTACCAAGGGGAACATAATGAGTGAAGTACCTTCAGAATTAAAATATACAAAATCACATGAATGGCTGCGTGTCGAAGATGATGGTCTCATCACGATCGGCATCACTGACCATGCTCAGGAATTGTTGGGTGATCTGGTGTTTGTTGAATTGCCAGAAGCCGGTACAGAGTTTGTTACTGGTGATGAATGCTGTGTTGTTGAGTCGGTAAAAGCGGCATCAGATGTGTATATGCCGATCAGCGGTGAAATTGTTGAAGTTAATGAAGCGTTGGCAGATGAACCTGAAATCATAAACACGTCACCTTATGACAGTGGCTGGTTATTTAAAGTTAAACCATCTGCTGATGAACTCGCCGATTTAATGGATGCGGATGCATACCAGACAGAGATTGAAGAATAGAAAAGAAGTTATTAGTTGGCAGTTATCAGTTTACAGTAAGAAGCAAAAGCTGTTTTAAATATACTGCCTACTGCCTACTGCCTACTAGTTTTTAAATATGCCCTTTATCCCACACACAGATCAAGAAATAGCGCAGATGCTTAAAACCATCGGTGCAGATTCTATTGATGACTTATTCGACGAAATTCCAGCGCACTTGCGTGCGGCTGTGATGAGTTCGATTCCTGCCGGCATGACAGAAATGGAAATTTCTCGTTTGATGCGGGAGCGTGCCGATAAAAATACAAAAGCTTTGTGTTTTTTAGGTGCGGGTTCATATCAGCATCATATTCCGGCTGCCGTTTGGGAGATTACCACGCGTGGTGAATTTTATAGTGCTTATACGCCGTATCAGGCCGAAGCATCACAGGGTACCTTGCAGTTAACCTACGAATACCAGAGCATGATGACTGCCTTAACGGCGATGGATGTATCGAATGCTTCGATGTACGATGGTGCCTCATCATTGGCAGAAGCTATATTGATGGCTGTACGTGCTAATCGTAAATCAAAGTCACGCAAGATTTTAATGCCGACCACCGTTAATCCTGTCTACCGCCAGACAGCTCATACCATCGTGAAAGGTCAGCAGATTGAATTAGTTGATGTGGCTTACGATGAAACTACAGGCACGGTTTCGCTGGATCAGATCAAACAACAAGCTGAAGGCGACATAACAGCGATTGTTTTGCAGCAACCTAACTTCTTTGGTTGTCTTGAGGATGTCGATGCGATTACCGACTGGGCGCATGAAAATAACATTTTATTGATTGCTGTGGTTAATCCGCTAACGATGGCTGTCCTGAATCCACCGGGTGAGTGGGGCAGCGCAGACAGTGATGCTAAAAACAAAGGTGCTGATATTGCCTGTGGCGATGGTCAGCCGTTGGGTGCACCGATGTCAGCGGGCGGGCCTTATTACGGATTGCTTTGTTGCAGGCAGTCACTAGTTCGGCAGATGCCTGGACGCATCGTTGGCCGTACCGTTGATCTCGATGGTAAAGAAGGATTTGTGCTAACCCTGCAGGCACGTGAGCAGCATATTCGTCGTTCAAAAGCGACTTCAAATATCTGTACCAATCAAGGGTTGGTGGTAACGGCTTCTACCATCTATATGTCGATCATGGGCGCAAAAGGACTGGAAAATACTGCTGCTGCCTGTCATGCAAACAATAATCATCTGGTTGAAAAACTCACCGCAATCACCGATGTGAAACAAATATTTAGCGGTGCGCATTTTCATGAGACGGTGCTGCAGCTTATCGTGCCAGCATCAGAAGTGCTCAGCGGTTTAATGGAAAAAGATATTCTTGGCGGTTACGATCTTTCTTTGCATTACCCTGAGTTGGGTAATGCAATACTGGTCTGTACGACAGAGATGCGCAGTGAAGATGACATAAATGCTTATGTTAAGGCGCTGCAGGAAGTTTTAAATTCTTTGAGTGGTTCAGCAGATTCAAAAGTGACAACGCTACCGGAGACTGCATGATGTTGATTTTTGAGCATTCTTCTAAAGGACGTAACGGCGCACCACAATCACCGGTAGAAAAAGCGTCTGTTGCTGCCATACCTGAAAATTTATTACGTAAAAATAGCGCGGCATTGCCAGAAGTCTCTGAGTTACAGGCGGTTCGTCACTACACGCGTCTATCTCAGAAAAACTTTTCTATCGATACCGAATTTTATCCTTTGGGTTCCTGTACCATGAAGTACAATCCGCGCGCCTGTAATACGTTGGCGATGTTACCGGGATTTTTAAATGCACATCCTTTAACACCGGATGAACAGAATCAGGGCTTCCTTGCCTGCATGTATGATCTGCAGGCTATGTTATGTGAAGCCACCGGCATGGCAGCATTTTCGCTGGCACCGATGGCTGGTGCGCAAGGTGAGTTTGCCGGCATCGCTATGATCGATGCCTATCATAAGTCGCGTGGTGATGATGCGCGTAAGGAAATTCTTGTGCCCGATGCGGCGCATGGAACGAATCCGGCAACAGCGGTCATGTGTGGTTTCACGGTAAAAGAGATTCCTACACTAGATAACGGTGATGTTGATCTGGAAGCATTGAAGTTGGCAGTCGGTCCACAAACCGCCGGTTTAATGCTGACTAATCCATCAACACTGGGCGTGTTTGAACGCAATATTGAAGTGATTGCAAAAGTGATTCACGAGGCGGGTGGTTTATTGTATTACGATGGCGCAAACCTGAACGCCATCCTGGGGAAAATTCGCCCCGGCGATATGGGTTTTGATGTGATTCATTCAAACCTGCATAAAACATTTTCTACGCCACACGGCGGCGGTGGACCGGGTTCGGGTGCGGTTGGTGTCGCAGAACGCTTGAAGCCGTTTTTGCCATTGCCTACCGTTGCCAAAGAAAACGAGTGTTACCGTTATCTAACAGCGAAGGATTGTCCTGAATCCATCGGTCGTCTATCCGCTTTTATGGGCAATCCCGGTGTGCTATTGCGTGCATTTATATATATGCGGTTCCTTGGCCGAGAAGGCATGGTGCGCGTTGCTGAGTTCGCTACATTAAATGCAAATTACATGATGTCTGAAGCGAAACGCCGTGGTTTCACTTTAGCAATCGACAATCGCCGCGCTAGTCACGAGTTTATTATTACGCTAAAAAATGAAGCGCGTGAACATCATGTCTCTGCGATGGATTTTGCGAAACGCTTACTTGATCTTGGTTATCACGCACCAACAACTTATTTCCCGTTATTGGTGCCTGAGTGTTTGTTGATTGAACCCACCGAGTCAGAGGCTAAAGAAGCGCTAGATGGGTTTATGGATGCACTTGAACAAATAAAACATGAAGCGGAAACGGATCCTGAAATATTGCACGCTGCGCCTCAAACATTACCGGTTAAACGCCTCGATGAAGTGAGGGCGGCGAAACAGCTAGACCTTGCTTTTAAAGGCAGTGAATAACTAATAGTGAACAGTGAACAGTTAAAAGCGTAAAAACGCTTTGGTTTATGGAGCGATTGTTTTTAAAATTCACTATTCACTATTCACTATTCACTATTCACTATTCACTATTCACTATTCACTATAGCTACGCTTTTTCTACTCTGTTCCGCCCATGATCTTTTGCCAGATATAGCGCCTTGTCGACGCGGTCCAGTAATTTTTCTACGGTATCGCTTTCAGCGATAAATTCAGTTACGCCAAAGCTGCTGGTTACTTTTCCTGCAGTCTTAAAAACTTCCTTTTCAATATCACTGCGTAATCGCTCTGCATGAATGAGTGCGCCGCTTAAATCGGTTGCTGGCGTTAATATAATAAATTCTTCACCACCGTAACGGGCAAAGATGTCGGCACTACGATTTGCCGATGAAACGATATGGGTGATTTTTTCAAGCACTTCATCGCCAACTCGATGACCAAAGTTATCGTTGATCTTTTTGAAATGATCGAGGTCAAAAAATATGAGAGAAAAGGTGCCGCCGTAACGTTTAACCTTGTCGATTTCAGTATCGAGAAAATGTGCGAAGTGCAGACGATTGTATATGTGCGTAAGAGAGTCTGTGTAGGCTATCTTGCTTAGCTTCTTACTTAATATTTTTATGTGCGCTAGCATTGCGCCGAACAGGATGCCAGCGACAGTTGGGATAATGAAAGCTGTGGTGGTAATTTCTACTTTTAATACATAGATGGTATGGACGATATTTAAAATTGCAGTTAAGAAGCAGCATAAACTGATGTACAAAACATAGGTGAATAGCTTGTTTTTCGTGTCGATATTTGTATTCATAGCTGTTGTCGAGGACACTATCAAATGCTAATGTATTCTCATTAGTTACATCCTATCCTTAAATAAAAAAAGTTTCATTAACTGAAAGGTAGTCATTATGGAAGAAAAAACAATGGTTCAGCATATACGTACTTCTTTTTTTATAATGTTTTGCACTGTTATTTTTTCCGTATCGGTAAACGCGGGTCAGATAGATGATGTTAGTCTGCCTGATGCTGTGACACTGGAGGGAACAAGTGTGCCATTACAGTTAAATGGTATGGGTTATCGTACCAAGTTTATTTTTAATATATATGTAGGTGCACTCTATACCGAGTCGAAAGTAAATTCTCGAGATGCCGTTCAAGCTTTAACAGGGCCGAAGAGAATAGTCATGCATATGGTATATGACGAAGTAAGTCATAAAAAAATGGCCAGTGCCTGGAATGATGGATTCGAAGACAACAACACTGATGAACAGTTAGAGAAATTACAGTCGCGCTTAAAAGTATTTATTAGTTATTTTCCTGATCTAAAAGAGGGCAATGTAATATTGCTTGATTATATTCCTGCGGCCGGTACACGCGTTACTATCGATGGCGAAGAGAGAGGTGTTATCGAAGGTGCTGATTTTTACACGGCATTGGTTGATGTCTGGTTGGGTGAAGAGCCGGCTGACGAAGATCTGAAAGATGCGATGCTGGGTCTGGATGACGATGAATAGTGAATAGTTAAAAGCGTAAAAATGCTTTGGTTTATGGAGTGATTGTTTTTAAAATTCACTATTCACTATTCACTATTCACTATTCACTATTCACTATTTAGTTATTCGTTATTTTTTTAGCGGCATCTCTGAAAGTTGATTCGGTAACGACGCCCGTAAGTATCCGTTCGCCAAAAACGAAACTGGGTACGCTTTGCACACCATGTCTACGTGCAGAGTTAAAGTTTTCGATAAGTCGTTGCTGATATTTTTTATCTGCCCATGATGAGTCGATGATCGTTTCATCTACACCGCAGGATTTAGCAATTTCCTTTAGTATGTTTCTATCACCAATATTTTTCTCATCGACAAAATAAGCGCTGAACAGCTTTTCATGTAAATCATAAAATATCTTGCGGCCACATTGTTTGGCAGCTTCAGATAGTAATAATGCATCTTTAGAATTTGTAATAAAATTGAGTGTCGAGAGTGGGATATTCTCTTCAGTAGCAATACGTTCCAGGTTCTCCAGCATTTTTTGCCATTGTTCTGATGGATAATCCAGAGAGTCTATCGGTTCGCCTTCAGAAGATGTTTCCGGATGTATCTCGAGAAAACACCAGTTGATCTTTAAATCGTAACTGTCATTTAAACGTTGCAGACGGTGGTGTCCCACGTAACAGAAAGGGCAGATGTAATCGCTGTACACGGTGATTTTTAATTCGGGCAAAGTCACTGGCTCAATCATATATCAGCTTTGGTCTGGCGATAGAAGGAATCAATATATAGCATCTTACCCTATGACATTATTTTAATGCTTACGTTCGTTCAACTGATAGATGGCCGTCCTGGCCTGTAGTTCAAATGTTTTGTCGGAGAGATCATCAATTATTCTATGATAGACTGCCTGACTTGCTTATCCGATGAAGAAATATTAGTGAATGATATATAAATAGATAAAATTAATTATATAACTATCGATAATAGTTAATTACTATTAATTGTTTTTGGTGTGCTTAACGCAACTTAAATTACAGTTGCGTACCGCCGTGTTAATAACATCGATAATCTTGGTGCGAGGGAATGATGCTCTCCATGCTAGCGCTACTGTACGGGTAGGTACTGGATTGCTAAAGCGGCGAATGGATAATAATCGCTGAGAATAAGTATGTGCCCCGGCAGCGGTACACGGCAACACGGTTACGCCAAGTCCAGAGACTACCATGTGCCGAATCGTTTCCAGTGAACTGCCTTCAACAGTATGCGGTAAATCACCTATAAGCCCGGGTTTGGGAATACAGGCCGGGCAGGCATCTAGCACATGATCTCTAAAACAATGCCCCTGGCCTAATAACAATACATTAGAAAGACCCCGGCTTCCGCAAGATCGCCGAACGTTTCCTGAAGAGCCCGAAAGAGTTCGACCAGGCTTTCGCCAGGGCGTGGTTCAAACTGACGCATCGTGACCTGGGGCCGCGTGCCCGCTACCTGGATAGTAAGGTACCAGAAGAAGTATTCGTCTGGCAGGATCCGGTTCCGGCTGCCGATCACAAGGTAAGTGCCAAAGAAGCGGACAAACTGAAAGCGAAGATCCTGAAATCCGGTTTGACTGTAGCTGAACTGGTCAGAGCGGCATGGGCATCAGCGTCTACCTATCGTGGCTCAGATATGCGCGGTGGCGCCAACGGTGCGCGTGTCCGACTTGCTCCACAGAAGGACTGGAAAGCCAACGACCCGAAAGAACTGGCCAGCGTGCTGAAGAAACTTGAGAAAGTCAAAAAGGACTCCGGCAGCAAGGCCTCTATGGCTGACCTGATCGTGCTCGGCGGTGCTGCTGCGATAGAGAAAGCGGCAAAAGATGCTGGTCACAAGGTCAAAGTTCCATTCAAATCGGGTCGTGGTGACGCGACCCAGAAGATGACCGATGTGAATTCGTTCGCCGTACTGGAACCGAAGGCAGATGCTTTCCGTAACTACTACAATGACGGTGCTTACGGCTCTCCTGCTAACATGCTTGTCGAGAAGGCCGATCTGTTGGCCCTGACGGCACCGGAGATGACTGCGCTGGTTGGCGGCATGCGCGCAATGGGTGCGAATGCTGGCGGTTCGAAGCATGGTGTGTTCACCGACAAGCCGGGGCAGTTGAGCAATGACTTCTTCGTCAATCTGCTCGACATGTCCACCACCTGGGCACCATCGAAAAAAGAAGGCGTGTACGAGGGTCGTGATCGTAGCAGCGGCAAGCTGAAATGGACTGCGACACCCGTCGACCTGGTGTTCGGTTCCAACTCGGAACTCAGGGCAGTCGCTGAAGCCTATGCTTCTGATGATGGCGAGAAGAAGTTCATCGACGACTTCGTCAAGGCCTGGACCAAGGTGATAAACAACGACCGCTTCTAGTTCTGAAGATAGTTTATTCACCAATCAGAGACTAGCCCCTCCTGTTCAGGAGGGGCTTTTTACTTTGGTTGAGCAGATGCTTATCTGCTCAACCTTGTGATAAGTTTGGTTAAATTTATTTAAATCAATGGCAAATTAATGGCGAATTAATGAATTAATGGGGTCAGACTCACTACTGTCCCACATAATTCCGAGAAAGACTAAATGTTAGTTGTCTGTTATCAGGAGGTGGCTTCTGAATCGGTAATAACAACGCCAATAGTGGTCGTCGTATAAACAGATTTACTTGCAGCAACT
>DAOWFN010000156.1 GCA_030637945.1 Gammaproteobacteria bacterium | reverse complement strand
TCAGCAGCTGGCAAAACGCATGACTGAGGTAGAGCAGCAGTCGTATGATGAGGCTGGCGAAACATTTAATCTGGCCTCGCCGAAACAGTTGGCGACGATTTTGTTTGAGAAGCTCGAAATACCCGTTATTCGAAAAACACCCAAAGGCGCACCGTCAACAGCAGAAGATGTTCTGCAGGAACTGGCGACCGATTACGCGCTGCCGAAACTCATTCTTGAGCACCGCAGTTTAAGTAAATTGAAATCGACCTATACTGACAAGCTGCCGCTGCAGGTTAATGACAAGACCGGACGAGTGCATACATCTTATAACCAGACGGTTGCAGCGACCGGACGTCTGTCATCGACAGATCCAAACTTGCAGAACATTCCGGTTCGCAGTGAAGAAGGCAGGCGTATTCGGCAGGCATTTATTGCGCCTGAAGGCTATAAACTGTTGGCGGCTGATTACTCACAGGTGGAACTGCGCATCATGGCGCATCTGTCTGAGGATAAAAATCTATTGAAAGCGTTTGCTGATGGTATCGATGTGCATCGTGCGACAGCGGCAGAAGTTTTTGCTGTGACGGTGGATGAAGTGGAGCCGGATCAGCGGCGCGCAGCGAAAGCGATTAACTTCGGTCTGATCTATGGCATGTCCGCTTTTGGCCTGGCAAAGCAGCTCAATATCGGCCGCTACGAAGCGCAGGATTATATCGATGTCTATTTTGCGCGTTACCCCGGTGTGAAAACCTACATGGATAAAACTCGTGAGCAGGCGCACGATAAAGGTTATGTTGAAACCGTCTTCGGTCGTCGTCTGTATCTGCCAGAAATTAATTCAAGAAATGGTCAGCGACGTCAGTATGCGGAACGCACGGCAATTAATGCCCCGATGCAGGGAACGGCTGCAGACATTATTAAACGCGCCATGATTTCTGTTGATCATGCGCTAACAGCCAGTAAAGTCGATGCCAAGGTCGTCATGCAGGTACATGATGAGCTGGTGCTAGAAGTGCTGGAAAAAGATGTTGAGGCGGTGGCTGATCTGTTGAGAATGGAGATGGAACAAGCCGCCACCCTTAAAGTGCCCTTGCTTGTCGATATTGGCATTGGCGATAACTGGGATGAAGCACACTAAGACCTGATTTAGTGGCATTAGTGGCGATTTCCAGACTGTAAAATGTAAGCCATATCGACAAATAAAGACTTGCGTGAAATAGTTATTTTCTGAATCATAAAAAAACAATAACTATTTGATTGTTATAATAATACCCCTCTTATTTTGCAAATTGTAGCGAGCGTTTGTCGGTTTTTGTCGCGTGTTTTATACCGCTTGTCTGTCACCTTTTGACTTCTTCTCTGAATAGTCTTTAATCAATATAAAGAACTTGTTAATTCGCTCCATGTTAGAAGTGCTTTTTTGTGAACACGCTGTAGCCCAGCGTAGGCTCGCTAACTCCCTTTTGCGAGCCGACCGGAATCGGCAACCCCAATCCGATTCCACTCTTTGTGCCCGGCCAATGGCCGGGCCTTTTTTTGTCTGGAAATTAGTGTGTATGAGGCTTAGCTAACGGTCAACACTTTAAAAACGATTTATCGCAGAGAAAAAATAGATTATGGTGATAATTACATACTGTGTAGGTGCGACTAAATCGTCTGGAACGATTTGAATGTTAGCCCGTAAGGGTGAGGCATATGGATATGCCGAATAATTCATTCGCACAATGGTGCCAGTGTATGCGCTCGTCGTGCGAATGAATCCGCACCTACATAGAAAACTAGGATGCCTTAAAATGTTGCCTCTTTGCGGTGAGATGCTTTGATCTTGTTTCTAAGTATTAGTATCAATGGCCGATCTCATACACCGGTCGTTTAAAGCAGTTAGTTACAGTTCCAGCCAGCCATTGAGTTTGGCCACCAGTTCATCCAGCCCGGTTTTTTTCAGTGACGAAAAGACCTGTACGCTGGCGTTTATCTTTGCTTCTCTTAGCAGCTTCTGTGTCTTTAATTTGCTATTTTGCTGTGCACCGCGTTTTATCTTATCGGCTTTGGTTAATAATATGTGCGCTGGCAGATCGAAATGGTCGCACCATTGCAGCATCTGCCAGTCGGTGTCGTTTAATGGGTGGCGTATATCCATGATCACAACCAGTCCATGGAGCGGTTTTTGGTCGCTTAAATATTGTGTCATGAGCTTTTGCCACTCATTTTTCATTGCGACAGGGACTTTGGCAAAACCGTAACCGGGTAAATCGACCAGTCGGCGCTCGTCATCAAGCGCAAAAAAATTCACCAGGCGCGTACGCCCTGGTGTTTTACTGGTTCGGGCGAGCCCTTTGTTATCGCACAAGGTGTTTAAAGCACTGGATTTGCCTGCATTGGAGCGCCCCGCAAAGGCAACTTCAAGCCCGTCCTGCGGGAATTGTTCCGCTTTGGCGGCACTGATAAGAAAATGCGCCTGGCGGTAGTAGCGATTATCGACAGCTTGTTTTTCTGGGGTGTTACTCATGGGCTGGCATTATGCGCTGTAACGCACTATTAGTGAATATCTGATTCATATCGGCTTTGGTCACTATAGGGATATTGCTGGCTTGATATTGATGGAATGGTGCGGGTGGTGTAGAATCTCGCCACTTTTTCGCCCGTGTTGGGCTTAGTGTGTTTGGAGTTCAAACAATGAAAAAATTAATTTTAGCCGGCTTAATCGCTGTTTCAAGCATAACGATGACAGGATCAGTGTTGGCCGGTGATGCGGTAGCCGGTAAAGCGAAATCAGCGGCTTGTGGCGGTTGTCACGGTTTTGATGGCAATAGCCTAATTCCGACTTATCCGAAACTGGCGGGTCAGAACGAAGCCTATATAACAAAACAGGTTAAAGATTTTAAAGCCGATACCACGCGTAAGAATGAGATAATGAAAGGCATGGTTGCAGCATTGTCTGATGCAGACGCGGCTGATATCGGTGCTTATTTTCAGGCGCAGAGCTTGAAAGAAGCAGCGACATTTGATGAAAGTAAAATTGCGGCAGGCCGTGAAATATACAAAGGCGGTAACCTGCAGACAGGTATACCAGCGTGTCAGGCATGTCATGGTCCTAAAGGTTCTGGTGCAGCCGGTATAGGGTATCCGCAGTTGGGCGGCCAATATGTTGACTATACTCTGGCGCAGTTGAAGGCGTTTAAGAGCGGCAGTCGTACAAATGACGACAAAAAGCTGATGCGTTCGATCGTCGAAAAAATGTCTGATGAGGACATGGCTGCAGTTGCTAACTATATTGCTAGCTTGAAATAAAGTCGTTCAGTAATATCGTTTGAAGAAAAAAACATGAAAGATGGTCAGGAGTTTTTTCTGACCATCTTTTTTTATGTCCCATGACTTTTTATAAAAATGGCATACTTTGCCCATGCTTAAAGTTCAGTCATTAGAATGTGTGCGCGATGATCGTCTGTTATTCAGCGATTTGAGTTTTTCTGTGGCTGAGGCAGAAGTGTTGCAGATCGAAGGCCCTAACGGCAGCGGCAAGACTAGTCTGTTACGCATCATCTGTGG
>DAOWFN010000059.1 GCA_030637945.1 Gammaproteobacteria bacterium | reverse complement strand
CGCCTTATAAACACACAAAATGCCTGATCTTCTCGTCATAAACGGCCCCAACCTAAACCTGCTCGGTACCCGTGAGCCGGAGCACTATGGCTCGGACACGCTCGACAGTATCAACAGTAAATTGTCGCAGATGGCGACTGACAACGGCCTTAGCCTTGAAAGCGTACAGAGCAACGCTGAGGTTGAGCTGATCGAGCATATCCATGACGCCGTTAAAAACGATGTGCGGTTTATTATCATCAACCCTGCTGCATTCACCCACACCAGTGTGGCACTGCGTGATGCCTTAAGCGGCGTTGATATTCCATTTATTGAAATTCATTTATCCAATGTTCATGCACGTGAAGCGTTTCGTGAGCATTCCTATTTTTCTGATATTGCTGTTGGTGTTATCTCTGGCCTTGGTGCTCAAGGTTATGAACTGGCGTTACAGGCGGCTATCCAACAATTAAAGCAGGACCAATAACAACCGGGCTAAAGCCTAAAGGGTATATTCTTATGGATATTCGTAAAGTAAAAAAATTAATCGAACTGCTGGAAGAATCCGGCATTGCTGAGATCGAAATCAACGAAGGTGAAGAATCGGTACGTATTTCACGATATGGCACAGGTGCACCGATGGCGGCTCCAGTTCAACAATTCGCGGCGCCGGCTCCAGCACCTGCTGCAGCGGCACCTGACGCTGAAAGCACAACCGATAGCCCTGCTATTAGTGGACATACTGTAAACGCACCGATGGTTGGCACTTTCTATACTGCCTCCGCGCCGGGTACGCCTGACTTCGTTAAAGTGGGCGACAGCGTCAATGAAGGCGATACGGTTTGCATCATCGAAGCCATGAAAATTCTTAATCAGATTGAAGCAGATAAGTCAGGTACGGTTAAAGCCATCCTCGTCGACAATGCTCAACCTGTTGAGTTTGGTCAACCGCTTATCGTTATCGAATAAGGCACTGTTTTATGTTATCTAAAGTCGTTATCGCCAACCGAGGCGAAATTGCATTACGTATACTGCGTGCCTGTCGTGAACTTGGCATCAAAACGGTCGCCGTGCACTCAGAAGCCGACCGTGATCTCAAACACGTACGCCTGGCAGATGAATCTGTCTGTATTGGGCCAGCCCCATCAGACCAGAGCTATCTTAACGTACCGGCCATCATCAGTGCTGCCGAGGTGACCGATGCGGTAGCTATTCACCCCGGATATGGCTTCCTGTCTGAAAATGCCGATTTTGCAGAACGTGTAGAAGACAGTGGTTTTATTTTTATCGGTCCTACACCTGAATCCATCCGCATCATGGGCGATAAGGTCGAAGCGATTAAAGCAATGAAAAATGCGGGCGTACCCTGCGTACCCGGCTCTGACGGACCATTAGGTGATGACAACGACACCAATATAAAAATGGCCAATAAGATCGGTTACCCGATTATCATTAAAGCGGCTGGCGGTGGTGGCGGTCGTGGCATGCGCGTGGTGCATTCAGATGCGACTCTGACAAACTCTATTACACTGACCAAACAGGAAGCCGGCACTTTCTTTGGCAACAGCATGGTGTACATGGAGAAATACCTGGAAACACCTCGCCACGTTGAGATACAGGTGTTATCCGATGGCCAGGGAAATGCTATCCACCTGGGCGAACGTGACTGCTCGATGCAACGACGCAATCAAAAAGTGGTGGAAGAAGCCCCGGCTCCCGGCATCACGCCTAAACAACGTAAAAAGATCGGGCAACGCTGTGTTGATGCCTGCAACAAAATAAAATATCGTGGCGCAGGTACCTTTGAATTTTTATATCAGGACGGTGAGTTTTATTTCATCGAGATGAATACGCGCGTTCAGGTCGAGCACCCGGTAACTGAAATGATTACCGGTGTCGATATCATCAAGGAACAGCTTTATATCGCTTCGGGTGAAAAACTTCGCTACAAGCAAAGCGATATCGAAATCAGGGGGCACGCAATAGAGTGTCGCCTGAATGCCGAACACCATAAAACCTTTATCCCTTCACCGGGTAAGATCGAGCGCTACCATCCGCCCGGTGGCCCAGGCATTCGCATCGATACACACATCTACGGTGGTTATACCGTACCACCGCATTATGATTCGATGATCGGTAAATTAATCGCTTATGGCTGCAACAGAGACGTTGCTATCGCTCGCATGCAAGGTGCACTTGATGAGATTAGCATAAAAGGCATCAACACCAATATCGAATTACACAAAGAGATTCTCAACGATGCAAATTTTCAGGCGGGTGGAACAAATATCCACTACCTTGAGAAGAAGCTGGGAATCTAGTTTTTAATGTAGGTGCGAATTTATTCGCACAGCGGTGCCAGAGTATGCGCGCATCGTGCGAATAAATTCGCACCTACATTTTCGTTACAGACGTTTTACCTTATACCCCTTTTCCTTAAGGGCATTAACGATACCTTTCTCACCAATCAAGTGTCCGCTGCCGACAACAACAAAGTAATCTTCCTGCTGCTTTAACATCTCATCGATTTTTATGGTCATCTGCCGGTTTCTTTCATAAAACAGCTCATCATATATCTCACCGAATGCAGGATATTCATCTAAAGCATCTTCGAACAACAGCTTATTCATTTTTACTTCGTCACCACGTTTCCAGTAGCGGACCATATCCGCCATCAACGACTCTGATTCATCCAGCGAATATAAACTTTCTTTAAGCAGTAAATCTCCATCAGGCATATCGATAAATAAGTCTAACTGCTGCTGCAGGGTTTCGAGCTCGACTACTTTCTTTTCAGATTGCTGTGTCGCTTTTTGTAAAAAATAAACATCGATTCCCAGAGCCGGGTCAAACCCCATCTGTATCACCTGGATCGCACTTAACGTGAGAACCAGGATGCCGGGTTTGTAATTTTTTACTGCATCGTAATTGATATTCAGTTTTTTCAGGCTTTGGCGCAACTGCAACCAGGTTTCTTCAGACAGAACGTCTTCAATTGTTTTTCCGTTTTTATAACTGCCTTTTTCCAGCAATATTTGATTGTAGGCATCATGATCGATCTTATTTACATCTAACTCTACAACCAGGTGGCTTGAACGATTAAATGCATCTTCTATTTCCTTTCGTAACGGATAAAAACTGTTATCTGCAACATGAATCGAACCCATGAGGTAGACAGTATTCGATTCTGACGATACTTCCCATACAAAAGCTTTATCATTCTCAGCATGAACAGCAGTGAGAACAAAAAAACTTAATATGAATATTAATCGTTTTTTCACGGATCAAGACTCCTTTAATTCTAGCGCGCGCTTATAGATATCATTTTTGTTTTCACCTGTCAGTTTCACCACCAGACTGACCGATTGTTTCACAGGCAATTCTTTAAGCAATATCGACAAATAATGATCAATCTGCATACCCGTTTCCTGAACGGTAAGATCACCTTCAACAACGAGTACAATTTCACCTTTGCGCTGATTTTCATCCTCTTCAACAAAGTTAATCAGTGCTGACAACTCCATTCTTTTTATAGTTTCAAACGTTTTCGTTATCTCTCTAGCAAAACCCACTCGCCTGGTTTCACCAAATATCGTTTGCATGTCCTGCAATGTTTCAATAATGCGATGACATGAGACATAAAAAATCATGGTTTGCCTTCGCGCAACAAACTGTTCAAAAAAATGCAGGCGCGCACCCTGTTTTGCCGGTGGGAATCCTTCAAAGGCAAATGAATCCGTTGCCAGGCCAACTGCACTCAGTGCCGCAATAGCAGCGCAAACACCGGGGATTGGGACAACTTTAGCTTCCCTGTCATGCGCCTGCGTTACCAGCCGATAACCGGGATCACTGATCAACGGGGTGCCAGCATCTGAAATGAGCGCAATTGACCGTCCCGCTTCAAGCGCATCAAGCAATTTGGGCGTGACCTTGTCCTCATTATGCTCATGATATGACGTCAATTTTGTTTTGATGCCAAGGTGTGATAACAAGCGCTGGCTGTGGCGTGTGTCTTCCGCAGCGACAATATCGACCTGATCCAGTACCGAGATTGCACGCTGCGTAATATCGCCTAAATTGCCTATTGGGGTTGCAACAAGATACAATGTACCCGGCAAAACTTCTGAGTCTCGTAGACTGGAATGCTGTAATTCGGAATTATTTTCAGGTATATCCATTGACACTCTTAGACTCGCAAAACATACTACTTTGTCCACAACAATAATAATAACTAATACTTGATACTATCTTGAAACTTCATACATTAAAACTCTTTTTACTCCTCTGTGTTTCAGTGCTTTCTGCCTGTGATACTCAGCTTACAAAACCCGACCAGGAAGCCATCGGCGAAACGCGTCCCACCACCGAAAGGCAGACGACGCTTGCAGAAGAAGCCAAACATTTTCTCGAACTCGCAGAGGACAGCAGCGGTGAGGAAGAACAGGCTTACCGTGCGAAAGCAGGCAAGCTATTCGTCGACGCAGGTGAGATCAAGCTGGCTAAAAATCAGTTGGATATTTTAAAACAACAATCTGCGTACGATCTGACAACAAACAGAGCAGGCACCGATTCTGCAACAGCCGCCATATTACTGCTCTCTGCAGAGATCGCGATTGCTGAGAAAAATATTCAGATAGCCAACGAGCTCATCACTGAAATAAAACCAGTTACCAATAATCAAAAAATAGACTTTCGTGAGCTCAAAGCTAATTATGACTATCTATCCGCTGATTACATGTCTGCTGTCAATCGCCGTGTAGAACTTGATTCATATCTTGTCGATGAACGGAGAAAAAACAGAAATAGTCAAAAAATATGGGAAGCGCTATCCAGTATGCCAACATCGCAGCTGGCAAACCAGTACAGTAAAAATCCTGTCACATCAGGATGGCTGGACCTGGCAAAGTTGATGCGTTCAGGCCAGCAGAATATAAGCCAGCTCGAAAACAATCTGCTCAACTGGGGTACTGACAATCCGACGCATCCATTCAGCAATAATTTTTTAAGTGATCTGATAGATAACTACCAGGTAAATGCCTCAGGTAAAAAACACATCGCTGTCTTACTGCCTATGCAGGGTGACTTATCTAAAGTTACAGCAGCCATTAAAAATGGCTTACTGAGCGCATACTACAGTGACTCGAACTCAGTGGAAAAACCTGTCATCAGTTTCTATGACAGCAGTAATGAAGCGCTAACATTCCAGCAGTTATACCAGCAAGCACTCGGCAATGGCGCAACCAACATCATTGGCCCAATCGATAAGATAACGATTAACCAGCTCACTCAGCAGAGAGAACTTGATGTTCCTGTGCTGACGCTGAACTATTCTGCAAACACATTAAACTACACTGACAACCTTTTTCAGTTTGGTTTATCGCCGGAAGATGAAGCTCGACAAGTTGCAGAACTCGCCATCAAACATAATAAAATACGTGCCGCTGTATTTTATCCGGATAGCGAATGGGGCAAACGTTTAAAAGATGCATTCACCAGTCACTATATATCGCTGGGTGGTGAGGTATTAACAACAGCAGACTATGCAGCCAATACCAACGATTATCGCCGTCCGATCCGGACCTTACTCAATCTCGATAAAAGTGCTATCCGTCGCATCAGGGTAGAGAATATTATTGGCAAGAGAGTGCAGAGCGAACCTCACCGCAGACAGGACATCGATATGATATTTCTTGCCGCAACCCACCGTTCCGCAAGGGGAATCATGCCTGCCTTTAAGTTTCATCACGCTAGCAACCTCCCCGTTTATTCGACCTCGCATGTTTATACAGGAAAGATTAACCGTGAACTTGATCGTGATCTAAACGGACTTATTTTTTGCGACCTGCCATGGATACTGCAAAATACCTCTCCTCTCGCCAACACATTTAAAAAGAACTGGCCAAAACAGGAGAACTACACCCGTTTATTTGCGCTTGGTGTCGATGCTTATCACCTGATATATAACCTGGATTATCTGGCTGATAATGATTATGCATTCTATGATGGCCTGACCGGAAATATACAACTGGACGGCTCTAATCGCATCACCAGAAAATTACTCTGGGCTAAATTTAAAAAAGGCAAAGCTGTTTATTTTGAACCTGTAGCTGACGCACCACTGTTAAATGCCGGGGACAAACTTTAAACCTGTCCCGCCGACGAACCAATGAATAAATAGTTGATAGCTGAACATCTAAAACAAGGAAAAGATGCAGAAGTCGCCTGCTACAAATACCTGAAGTCACAAGGCTTAAAACTGGTCGACAAAAACTTTAGCTGCCGCAGTGGTGAAATTGACATCATCATGCTCGATAAAACGACTTTGGTATTTATTGAAGTCCGCTTTCGCAAAAACAACACCTTCGGTGGTGGCCTGGAAAGCATCACGCATTCCAAGCAAAAAAAGTTACGTAATACTGCCGAGTTATACTTACAACAAAATAATCAGTATAAAAATGCCCGATTTGATGTTGTTTCCATGTCCAAAAACACTCAAACTAGTAGCGATAAACCAGAATATACTTTTGAGTGGATAACGAATGCTTTCTAATTCATATCACTGCATATCGGGAACTAAGCTCAAAGCCAGGGTCAGATACAGGCTTGTCCCTGCCCCCTGAGGAACCGTATGGATTTAATCTCACGAATAAATAAAAACTTTCAGGACAGCATCAGCACCAAACAACTGGCCGCTGAAATGCTTGCTGAACCTATCAGTAAAAGCGCACAAATTATCACGCAGTGTTTTTTAAACGGTGGCAAAGCGCTTTCATGCGGCAACGGCGGTTCTGCGGGTGATGCACAGCATTTTTCTTCTGAGATGCTTAACCGGTTTGAAATGGAACGACCGGGGCTACCTGCGATAGCACTAACGACTGATACCTCAACGATGACATCCATTGCAAATGACTATCACTATAATCAGATTTTTTCCAAACAGGTTACTGCATTAGGGCACGCTGGTGATGTATTACTCGCCATAAGCACCAGCGGTAACTCGGAAAACGTTATTATGGCAATTGACGCAGCACATGATCGCGAGATGACCGTCATTGCATTAAGCGGTAAAACAGGCGGTGAGATTGGCACCCGGCTATCATTAAACGATGTCGAGATACGCGTGCCTTCTGATTCAACTGCACGCATACAGGAAGTACATCTATTGGTGATTCACTGTATATGTGATCTTGTAGATCACCAGCTAATGGGCGGGTAAAAATAGTTTTAAATAAAAGACAATAACTTACCTACTTTTAACTTAAAACTTTCTTTCCTATTTCACGACACGCAGACTGGGCCGTTTAGGTTTATCTGGATCCGGATCTGGATCATTGCCATCTTCAGAAGAAGAAATGGCGCCATCATCTTCAGAAAACATCATACCCTGCCCGTTTTCTTTTGCGTATACTGCTAGTACCGCGTCGATCGGTACAAATAAATCCATCGCCTTGCCTGAAAATCGGGCATTAAAAGTAACCTCGGTATCACCTAAAACCAGCCCGGTGACAGCCATCGGCGCAATATTAAGAATTATTTTACCATTTTGCACGTGTTCGGCTGGCACTTGAACGCCATCCACCGAAACATCCACTAACAAATGCGGCGTCATGCCATTATCGGCAACCCACTGATACATGGCACGAACAAGATAAGGGCGACTAGATGTCATCTGCATAATACTTAAAGTATAGAGAAATAATAGTGATAAGTTAAAAATAGCAAGTTTTAAGTTAAAAGCTACCGCCTTTCACTTATTATCTCCATGGATGGAGTGGCCGAAAATAGCTCCTCGGTAACTGCTCCTGCGTTACCCTACTACCGTACGTCCTGTACATATGCATTTTCTGCACTTCCTACATCCATGTAGGTCGTATGCTGAAATTGTCATCTGACATGGATGTCACTTAGTAGAGCAATGCAGGAGCAATTGCCGAGGAACAGTCTCAGTAAACCTATAACTTAAAACTAATAACTCAGGCTATTACAAGCCTTAGCTCGCGCTCTGCTTCCGTCAGGCTTAAAATAAACCCTTCACGTTCAAAGAGTCGCTCAGCGTAAACATTTACCGCTTTCGCCTCTTTAGGCAGCTCTATACCGTAATGGCGTAAGCGCCACAATATCGGCGCCACACTAGCATCGACCAGAGTAAAATCTTCACTAAGAAAGTACGGCATCGTAGTGAATATCTCTGCGATTGAAGTAATACTGTCCGTAAGGTCTTTTTTTGCTTTTGCTACCGCTTTTTCACCCTTGGTCTCAATGATGTCAACCAGAGGATACCAATCATGCTCTACCTGGAATAAAGCCAGACGGGTCTGCGCACGTTGCACTGGACCTACCGGCATTAACGGCGGATGCGGAAAACGCTCTTCCAGATACTCCATAATAACGCGAGAGTTATATAACACTAGTTCACGATCCACCAGCGTAGGCAGACTTCCATAAGGGTTCAGATCGATCAAATCCTCAGGTAACTTTTTAGGATCAACCAGATGAACTTCATGAACGATGTCTTTTTCGCTTAAAACGATACGAGTACGATGACTCTCAATTGAAGATGCTGAGGTATATAAAATCATAGATTTTCCATTTGATAGGAAGCCACAATAATTATTTACTGTGGCTAGTTGCCAACTCTGGACACGATAACCATGTCACAGAGTCAGCATATGTAGAGCTAGTGTACGTCTTTCCAGTATTCTTTCTTCAGAGCATAAGCAAAACCGAAGAACACGATCAGGAACAACAATACTTTCCAGCCCATGCTGCGGCGTTCAACCTGAACCGGCTCCGCAATATAAACCATAAAGTTTGTTAAATCGCCAAGAAACATATCGTATTCAACATGACTTAGTTTACCTGCCTGAACTTGCTCAAAATGATCAAGCTCTTCAACTTCAACATCACCATGCATAACGT
>DAOWFN010000147.1 GCA_030637945.1 Gammaproteobacteria bacterium | reverse complement strand
TGCTGTCGGAAGCAGGTGCTTCAGTTACTGTTACGGCACGTGTCATACGTATAAAAGTTAACCGTGAATTAACCGAGTAGGTATTGAGTGTATTACTCAATAGCGCTGCAATAACTGATATTGCTGGCTTAATCTAAAAAATCAATCATGAAGAATATATTTGTTACTTCCATTCTATTTTTTTTACTTTGTCAGCCCATGCCTATGAAGTCCCTGAAAAAGATTGGGGTCTCGCAATGGGTATTCGAAATGCAAAAATCCCATATCCTGCAAAGGAGGAACGCGTCAGCGATGTTATTCCACTGATATTTTATGATGGTGATATCTTTTTTATTCGTGGATTAATTGGTGGTGCAAAGTTATACAACAAAGATAAATGGCAACTTAGTCTTATCGGTCGTTATCGTTATTTTGATATCCCCGCAGAATTTCAGAATCTGGTTCAGGGTAATGCGCTTGATATCGGGGGTGAATTAAAATACCGTATTAATAATGATTTTGAAACAAACTTCGAAATCATGACTGACGATGAAAGTCGTTATTATTCAGCATTGAATGCTCGTTACCATTGGGAATCGGGTTCCTGGGAGTTATTCCCTTACGCGACATTACGTTTCAAAACTGCAGACTTTAACAACTATTATTTTGGCCTGGATGGCTTTACTGACCCAGACAATCTATCAGGCACTATTGATAACAAAATCGGTAGCGGATTTGACCTGACATTGGGCAGTGAGATTCGTTACCACGTCATCAGTAATTTTTATCTTATCGGGCGCGCTCAAATAACGATACTGGATAGCGATACTCGCAGCTCTCCAACTATTAACAATGACACATATGGGGAAGCTTATTTTGGCATCGCTTTCTTCAATGATAAAACCAGAAAAAAATCATCCTCACTTGAAGCCAAACCCTATGTACGTGTTGCACACGGCTGGGCAACACCGTCGAACCTGGGGACCATCCTGGCCTTTGACTGGCAAGATGATGAACAGGACAATCAGTTAACGTCCCTGTTTTATGGCCACCCGTTATCGGATAGTCTTTTTGGTGTCGAGGCACTCGACGTTTACATGATTCTGGGTTATGTCTACCATCACAGCTCAGATCCCTTTAGCCAGACACTGACACCTGGCCAGGGAATCAATAGCCTGGAACTTGCTGGCCTTGGTGACAACCCATGTGATGGAGTAACAGACTGCACCATCAGCTATGATAGCCAGCCGACTAATGAGTATGTGTTAGGCGTCAAATTTTATTACAACATTAACTGGCCTGTGCACTGGCGATTCGGTTTAGCTGAAGGTGTCTCTTACATCGAAACGGTCAGCAACCTTGAACAAAGAGAAATGGATAAAAAAGGTTATCGTTCCAGCAATCTGATGAACTATATCGATGTTACTGCAGACTTTAGTCTGGGTGATGCTTTTGGTGTGAAGCAAATAAATGATCTGTATTTTGGTATTGGCATACATCATCGTTCATCTATCTTCGAATCAGCCTCAGCGTTTGGCCGCATCAAAGGCGGCAGCAATTACAATTCTCTCTACCTGCAATACCACTTTTAATAATTTTAAATTATAAAACAGCAATATCATCACGAGTGGACAGTAAATTTCATTACCTCTTTTTTATCTCATGTCTTTGCTTGATATGTGAGACCGTGCAAAACACAGCCCGGGCCGATTTAGTACAATACAGGTCAGAAAAATACAATAGTGGTTGGCAGTTAAACGTTGATAATAATATTTTTAAACGTTATATGAAGGACAGGGACTATACAGGTGGCATCGCCTTATCTGCATCCGGGAGTCGGGCACAATCTGGCTGGCTGAATATAGACCCGATCCGCGCCTGGATATTTGATAATGTCGATTTAGGGGATAAGGCTGAAACTGAAATAAAAAAACACAGTGTGCAATATGGTTTCGTTTTTATTACACCCGATGATGTCACCGCGATACAACCTATTCTGGATGACAGGCCCTTCGCAAGCTTGTTCTATATCAGTAATACCGAGCTGACTGTTCACGTTGGAGAAGGTAGGGCGTATCGTTCGAGCTTAACACTTGGTCTGTTGGGCCTTGAACTTGCCGGTGAAATACAGGGTGGCCTGCACTATATTACCGGTTCAGATGAAGCGAATGGCTGGGATAATCAGATCTCTGCCGATGGTGAACCGACAGCCATGCTGACTTTGTCTGTGCAGCATGATCAGTCCAGAGCCAATAACTACCAGATAAGTACACACCTTGAAGGAAATGCGGGTTTTTCAACAGACGTTAATGCGGGTGTAAACTGGCGCTGGGGAAGGCTTAATACCCCTTGGTGGAGTTTCAATCCGTCGCACCACGAGTATATAACGTCGGCAGCTACAAGCGTTCGTGGTGTGGTTGGTAGTAAGCCAGAGTTTTATATCTTTGCCGGTGCAAACATCAAGTATCGGTTTTACAGTTCGCTGCTGCAGGGTCAGTTCCGCGATAGTGTGCATACCTTTTCACGTGATGAGATCGAGCAAACACTGGCGAGCGGCACAGTCGGTGCCACGCGAGAATTTGGTGATAATCTTCGAATCAGTTTGTTTGTTCGCGGTGTAAGTCCGGAGATCAAGGGACCTAATGCTCGCAATCTCTGGTGGGCCAGCCTAGTCATAAATCGCGCATGGTGATGCTTTGCTTAACATGTCTGCAAACACCACTAAGCAGACTCTCGCAATCTTTTCTTTAACGACCGAAAATGACCCAAAGCGGTTATTCGTTAATCTGTAAAGAATTCTGAATCCGTATGTAAATCACAAACCTAATCACAATAAAAAAACCCTCGCCGAAAAGCGAGGGTTTATCTAAGCAGTTAAAGCTATAGCGCTAAACCTTTTTCTTAGCT
>DAOWFN010000018.1 GCA_030637945.1 Gammaproteobacteria bacterium | reverse complement strand
GGGTCATCCGATTTAAAAATACCGGAACCAACAAATACTGCCTGCGCGCCTAGCTGACGGACTAGTGCAGCATCAGCAGGTGTGGCGATGCCACCTGCTGAAAAATTAGGTACTGGCAGTTCGCCATGTTCGGCGACATGACAGACTAGATCGTAAGGAGCGCCCATATCTTTAGCGATACTCATCAGTTGTTCTTTACCCATCGTCGTAAGACGTCGCATCTCATCTTGCAGTGCACGCATATGACGTACCGCTTCAACGATGTTGCCGCTGCCGGCTTCGCCCTTGGTGCGTATCATGGCAGCGCCTTCGCCGATACGTCGCAGGGCTTCACCAAGATTGGTGGCACCGCAGACAAAAGGTACTTTAAAATCGCTTTTATAGATGTGATTGGCTTCATCGGCCGGCGTCAGTACTTCGGATTCATCGATAAAATCAACCTCCAGCGCCTGTATTATCTGTGCTTCAGCAAAATGACCAATACGGCATTTGGCCATCACTGGTATGGAAACGGTCTCTTTGATCTTTTGAATCATATCCGGGTCAGACATGCGCGCAACGCCACCGTCGCGACGGATATCGGAAGGGATGCGCTCCAGTGCCATCACAGCGCAGGCGCCAGCATCCTCAGCGATCTTTGCCTGTTCAGCATTGGTAACGTCCATGATGGCGCCGCCTTTGAGCATTTCAGCGAGGCCGACTTTGACGTTAAAGTCGTCGTTGGTAGAATTCATGTTTTTATCGATAATATTTTTCATTGCGGCTCTTATTTAATTTGTTTGAGTTAATTACGGAATCATAAACGTGAGATGGACATATTCGTGAGTCTGTTGTTATCTATCCATGATGTAAGTCAAAGAGATATGAAATAATGGCGATAACCTGTCTCAAGTTAGGGTTTTCTTTGATATTTGGTGTGTATCATCTGCCGTATTAAAGGTCTGTGCTGTGTCAATCGCGGAACAAGATTCCGCTCCTACGGGGATAGGTGTTTTTTGTGGGAGCGGAATCTTGTTCCGCGATATGGCCCGCAGACGAATAAATAAGTTAATTAAAAGAGATAAAATTGCATGTTAAACATCGATGGTGAAATTGTTGAATCAAAACCGACAGATTTTGGCCCGCCTGTTTTACGTTTAGGTTTCAGGCCTTTCTTTTTAGCAGCTGGTGTTTTTTCCATCCTGGCAATGATGATCTGGATGGCCAGTTTTGTGTTCTCTGTCGAATTTTCATTCTCGGGGATATCACCAAGCTTATGGCATGCTCATGAGATGATGTTTGGTTATGTCGTGGCCGTGGTTGCAGGATTTTTACTGACAGCAATAAAAAACTGGACAGGAGAAGAAGTGCTGCGTGGCAAGGCCTTGGCCTTTTTATTCATACTCTGGCTGGTTGCCCGGTTATTGCCACTAACCGGTTTCATGATACCTGTAGAGATTATTGCCGTCGTTGATGTGGCGTTTTTGTTCTTGTTGGCGGTAGTTTGTTTGCGGCCAGTACTTAAAGTAAAGCAGTATAAACAGATAGGTATCGTTTCAAAATTATTTTTGTTGATGCTGTGTAATGTCGTTTTCTATTTAGGCATTATGGGTGTTGTTGCCGAGGGTGTGCAATGGGGACTGTATTCTGCGCTGTACATGATCATCGCTTTAATCTTTGTCATGATGCGTCGCGTGATGCCGATGTTTATTCAGAATGGTGTCGATGGCGATGTTGAACTAAAAAATCGTGCATGGGTAGATCACTCCAGCCTGGTCTTGTTAGTGTGTTTATGGATCAGTGATGTATTTACTGAATACGATAACTTGACTGCTATCTTTGCTGTACTTTTGACTTTATTACATACGTTGCGATTAACCGGCTGGTACACCAAAAAAATCTGGAGTAAATCACTGGTGTGGGTTCTGGTTGCTGCTTACGCATCTTTTATTCTGGGTTTCGCATTAAAAGCATTGTCGATAACTTCTGGTATCTCACCATTTCTATCAATACATGCATTTACCGCTGGTGGCATTGGCCTGCTTACTATCGGTATGATGTCACGTGTCTCTCTGGGTCATACCGGTCGTAATGTATTTGAACCGCCCGCTATCGTTTTCTGGAGTTTCATGATCCTGCTAATGGGCGTTATCGTGCGCGTTGTTTTTCCTCTCTTTAATATGGATTTATACATCTACTGGATTGCTATATCGCAGGTTTTATGGATGCTCGCGTTTGCTATTTTTGTTTTCGTTTATGCACCGATGTTGCTGAGTGCCCGTATCGATGGCAGGGATGGGTAGTGGAACGGGTAAACAAATATGATCGAAGGTGTCGGAACCGACACCTTCGATCTTTTTATGACTTCTGTTAACGCCTGATCAGGCAGCAAGCACCTTGTCATCGATAGGCAAGGACATATCACGTGACCATTCATTCCATGATCCATAGTAGTTACGGATTTTCTTAAATCCGGCCATCTTTAAAGCGACGTAGGTATTTGCCGCACGGGCACCTTTGAAGCAATAGATGATGATGTCATCATCAGGATGCAGATCAAGTTCTGCACATACCTCACGGATAGCCTCCGGTGATTTGAAATGTGAGATATAACCGCTAGCATCGTTTTCCATGAAGTTATACCACTCTATCCATTGTGCGCCGGGGATACGGCCTTTGCGCGGTGCAAAATCCACACCGTAGGGTGATGAGCTTTCGCCGATCCATTCAACCTTGTCGCGGTTGTCCAGTAACTTGATATCTGGATTACCGAGCGCCTCTGCCATCGCATCCTTGGTGACCATGATAGCGTCGTCGATGTTGAGTGCGAATATCGTGGGTACCGGTGTGATGACTTCATCGTTAGTCGGCAGACCATCTCGCTTCCAGTCGATAAGCCCGCCATCAAGAATGCCGACGTTTTCATGGCCCAGGTAAGTTAGCTGAAAGTAACCACGGCATGAGCCGCCATAACGCGTACTCAAGTTATCTTCATAGATGATGGCAAGTTTGTCCTTTGTTATGCCTGCTTCTGAAAACAGTCTCTTGAACTTGCTGGTCATCTCGTTCAAGCCTTCTTTTGTCGTCATAGACAGTTCATAGAACATATCTGGAATGTTAACGGCACCAGGTATGTGGTCTTCGGCGTATTGTTCAGTATCGCGTACATCGATCATGATTGCTTTACCTTCGTTAGCCAGTTTTTGTGCTTCTTTTGGTGTGTAGAGTATTTTATCTGACATGATTTTATCCTCTGTTTAGTGGTTAATGTTTTACAGGGTTACTTAAATGCGCTCTTATCGTTGATCGCTTTAACCGCATCTTTGGTTGTAACGACGGCATTCGCCAGGTATCTGAAGTTAACCAGTGCGGCCTCATAACCATCACCTTCGGGAACCTGGGCACCTGCGGTGGCATCTTTAACAACCGTCACTTCAAAACCCTGTTCCAGTAATTCACGCAGATGTGATTCGACACACAGGTTGGCAGACATGCCCGCCAGGATTACCTTGTCGATACCGCGTTTACGCAATTGCAATACAAGGTCATTGGTTTCCGGACCGTATACTTTGTGCGGGCTGGTAATGACGGTTTTGTCATCCTTGATATAAGGGTGGTATTGCGCTAACCAGTCAGCACCTGAGTTATTGAAACCGTCCAGGCTTAAGGCGTCTTTACGGTCGAACATTTTGATGTTGTGCATCAGCTTCTCTAGTGCGCCCTCAAAATGCCAGCCATAGTCGGTTGAGTAGTAGTAATGCGGTGACACAAATACCGGCACGTTGTTTTTCTTCGCCGCCTTGAACAAACTTTCAATGTTTGCCACGGTGTTGTTTTTTACAACACTCTTGCCGACGACGCCCCAGGTCACGCCTTTTTCACTGAGAAAGTCATTTTGCGGGTCGGTTATCACCACAGCGGTACGCTTGGAATCAAATGCCATGCCGGGGTTAGGCAGGCCGGCGTAGGTATTAGCGACAATACTTATCATTAGAATTAATATAAGCGACTGTTTTGCTTTCATATTTATCTTTATAGTGTTCATTTTTTTGCTCCTATAACATTTTTGGTTTAAGGTATGCATTACTCAGCAAATCGTCTGATCTGGTGAGTAACTACAATCATAGGGGGAGTCATATGCACAAAATATGTCCGGTTACCCAAAATTTATGTCTAATCGTCCAGACATTGCCCTTAGATTGATTCTCATGGATATCCTGAATGATGTACTCAAAACGCTACGCCTGAGTTCTAAAGTCTTTTTGCATGCGAAGTTTTGCGAACAGTGGGTGATAGACATTGAGCCGCTAAACTTACAGGTCAGCTTCCATGTTATTGCTCACGGTGATTGCTGGTTACACACACAAGACACATCGACGCCCACCGAATTGCACGCCGGTGACCTGGTCATCTGCTTACGTAACACGCCGCATTATGTGACCAATAGCGAAGAGCTGCCGCCGGATGATCTGCCGCGCAATAACCCAACGACAAAAGAAACACCTGGTGAATCAACGTCATTGATCTGTGGTCAATGTGAATTCCTGCAGTATTACTGGAACCCGATATTGGAAGCGATGCCGACTATCATGGTGATTCCGACCGTAGACTCTGCTGGATCAAACCTGGCAAGCGTCATCAATTTAATGATTGCTGAAGTAGAGTCTGACGGTGAAGGTTCAAGTGCAATCATAGATCGCTTATCAGATATTTTGTTTATTGAGGCCATTCGAAAATACATACAAATGCAGAATAATAATCAGGGTTATATTGCTGCTCTGCAAGATTCACGGCTAAGTAAGGCACTGACCAGCTTTCATAAACAACCTGAAAATACCTGGACAGTACAAACATTATCTGAAGAAGCGGGAATGTCACGCTCCGCTTTTGCCGATAAATTTAAACAGATGGTGGACATGTCGCCAATGGAATATGTCACTGGTTGGCGTATGCAACACGCCTATGATGCGATGACATCGGACAGCAAATCAGTGATGCAGATAGCTGAGGACAGTGGTTATCAGAGCGAGGCGGCATTTCGTAAAGCCTTCAAGAAACAATTTGGTATTGGCCCTGGTATGGTGCGTCGGGTAGCAAAAGAACAACTCGTGCCTGCACATTAAACGAGGGGGGCAAGGCCCGGACAAGTATGTGTCTCTACTGTCTGACTGATAACAGATTTTCTAAATTGTTTGTAGATAATGCGTTGTAGAAAAGTACTTGTTTTAAAAATTAAAAAAGCCCGGATGTGAAAACACCCGGGCTTTTTTATATTAAAGGCTTTGAATTAGTTATTAACCAATTTTTGCTTTAATCGCATCGATTACTGCATCAGATGATGTTGCGTTTACAGAAAGCAACAGACCTTCGTCTTTGTAGAAACCAACTAAAGGTGCAGTTTGGTCATTGTATACTTCTAAACGATTACTGATTGCTTCTTCAGTTTCGTCATCACGTTGAACCACTGGCTCACCACATTTATCACATACGCCTTCTACTTTTGGCGGGTTAGATTTTACATTGTAGATCTCACCACAGCCGGTACAGGTACGGCGTGTTGTTAAACGATCAAGGATAACGTCGCGTGGTACGTCGATCTCTACAGCGCAGTCCAGCTCTTCACCCATTTCAGCAAGAAGAACTTTTAAAGCTTCTGCCTGAGGAATAGTGCGTGGAAAACCATCGAGTAAGTAACCAGCCTTACAGTCATCTTCTTTAAGGCGTTCGCCCATGATACCCATGATCAAGTCATCAGAAACAAGATCGCCAGCTTTCATCGCAGCTTCTGCTTGTTTGCCTAGTTCAGTGCCAGCAGCTACAGCGCCACGTAAAATGTCACCAGTAGAGATTTGAACAGAACCGTCCAGCTTGGTCAGTAATTTTGCAACGGTACCTTTACCAGCACCTGGTGCGCCTAAAAGAATTAACTTCATGGGATTTCCTCAGAATAGTTAAATGATTAATAAATTATATACATGCGCTAGAGATTGCATGCGTTATGTCCACGGATGGACGGTATACAGAAAATGCATACTGCCACGGATGGCAGATATTAGGGCAATGCAGGAGCAATTGCCGAGGAGCAATTTTCTGTAAAATTCTGCGACGCATTTTCCTGTTTTCGGTCGCTAAAATCAAATAAAATGGGCGGTATATCCACGAATAGTGTCGAATTTTGTCCTGTGTCAGTAAAGTTTTCTGATTTACCTGTATCATCGAGGACTTATAGATCGATAAATGATGAAGGTAAAAATGGAATATCAGGAATTTTTAGAAGAATTAATGCATGGTGACGATGATTTCAAGCAGCTGGTATATCGCCGGTATGCCAGATATCTCGACGACATATATCTAAGACCTTATCAGGCTGAACTGATTAAATTACAGGAACACCTGGAACGTCAACAGCAAAAAATGATCATCCTGGTCGAGGGAAGGGACGCGGCAGGTAAGGGTGGAAGTATCCGACGTATCACCCGTTATATGAATGAAAAACATTACCGAGTTGTGGCTCTGGGTAAACCTTCAAACGTGCAACAGAGCCAATGGTATTTCCAGCGTTACGTTGAGCAGTTTCCCCGAGGGGGCGAGATCGTTCTGTTTGACAGGAGCTGGTACAACCGTGCCATGGTCGAGCCAATATTTGATTTTTGTACACGGCAACAGTACAACACCTTCATGAAAACGGTATCGCAGTTTGAAGACGATCTCGTCGAGCATGGCATCATCTTCCACAAGATTTATTTTTCGGTCTCTAAAGATGTACAGGCTAAACGCTTTAATGATAGAGAAACCAACCAGCTAAAAAAATGGAAGCTGTCAGAGATCGATGTGCAGATGCAGGAAAAGTGGGATGAGTTTACCGAGATGAAGTACCAGATGTTAAAACAGACGCATAGCCATATCAGCCCGTGGGCGATCATCCGCAGTAACGAGAAACACCGCGCACATGTAAATGCAGTTAAGAGCATTTTGAATAAAGTTGATTATGAAGACCGTAATATGAGCCTGGACTATACGGTCGAATCGGATATCTATTATTCGGGTGCTCGTGAGATAGAGCTGATGGAAAATCATCTACGTGAGAAGGGTAAATTTATCGTTTAGTCTTGTTTATATGGGTGCGAATTCATTCGCACGACGAGATATCATATTTATGCTGATCCCGCGAATTCATTCACACCTGCAATAATTAAAGGTGCAAAAAAATCGCGGAACAAGATTCCGCTCCTACAAGGGCTCCAGCCACGTAGGAGCGGAATCTTGTTCCGCGATGATGCCTGTTATAATGCGCTATTATGGAAATGGCGCCCAAAAATCAAATTGTATTAACTACACTAAATGCACGTTACATGCACACTGCATTCGGTCTGCGCTACCTGTATGCAAACCTCGGCGATCTTCAATCATCAGCCCGTATCGAAGAATTTACCATTCAGCAACGGCCCATCGATATCGCAGAAAAGCTATTAAGGCACCGCGCAAAAATCATTGGTATCGGTGTATACATCTGGAACGTTACAGAGGTTACAAAAACTGTCGAGTTATTAAAACAGATATCACCAGAAACGGTTGTTGTTCTGGGTGGTCCTGAAGTCAGTCACCTGCCGGATAAACCTGACGTTGTCGATGTCGCAGATTACGTCGTCATGGGCGCAGCAGAAAAAAGTTTCCGTGAGTTGTGCGAACTTGTTTTATCGGGTAACAAGCCGCTTGAGAGAAATATTCAAAGTGATGAGTTGGCGCTAGATCAATTGGCACTGCCTTATCAATATTATTTAGATGAAGATATAAAAAATCGTCTGATATATGTCGAAGCATCACGAGGCTGTCCGTTTAAATGTGAGTTCTGTTTATCGTCACTGGATAGAACATCCCAACCTTTTGAACTGGACGTGTTTCTGGATGAAATGGATAAGTTATATCAACGCGGTGCACGCAATTTTAAATTCATCGATAGGACTTTTAATTTAAAAGTAAGCAGCAGTATCGCGATCTTAGAGTTCTTTCTCGCACGCATGACAGATGATCTGTATCTGCATTTTGAAGTCGTACCTGATAACTTGCCTGAGAAGTTAAAAACGGTCATTAAAGAGTTCCCTGAGCATGCATTGCAGTTTGAGATCGGCGTGCAGACGTTCGATGAAGATATACAGTCATTGATCAGTCGAAGACAGGACAATAAAAAAACCTGTGAAAATATTCGCTGGTTAGGAGAGCATACACATGCTTACATCCATGCTGATCTAATATTTGGTTTGCCTTCAGACACGCTGACTAATTTTGCAAAAAGTTTTGATCGACTGGTTGGTTTAAATCCTCACGAGATTCAACTCGGTATATTAAAACGATTGCGCGGTGTACCGCTCAATCGTCACAATGAAGAATATCAGCTACGTTACAACCCGCAGGCACCGTACAATATTTTATGTACCAGGGATATTGATTTCGATACCATGCAACGGGTAAATCGTTTTGCACGGTATTGGGATATGATCGCAAACTCTGGCCGTTTTAAAAACACCTTGCCGCTGATTTTAAAGGATGCATCCTTCGAAAATTTTATGCGATTGAGTGATGGATTGTATCAAGCAGCAGGCAGTACGTGGAAAATATCGTTACAACGGCTATTTGTTTTAATATTTAAAATTCTGAAAGCCAGTGATGATATTGATGAATCTGTATTATTTGAAACGATGCAGATAGATTATAAGCGCACCGGTGAGAAAGCGTCTTTTGAATGTTTGATCAATAATAAAAATAAAGTTACCAGAATTGGTGTGGCTAATAAACGCCAGCAAAAGGTGCTGCAATAATATACAGCAAGAGCCGATGATGAAAAGATGTTCGGCTCAATATCGCTGCCTGGTAACAACCGGTTAATAGTTTTTACGATTTTGATTTATTGTTTTTTCCAGAAACAGTTACTGCTGCCAAGCAGGGCCGTGGCCAGAGAAACTTCGATTGTTGCCATGGTGATCAACGCGGCATAATTTCCATGCGCCAGTCGTGAGATAAAACTACCTAGTATGATCATTGCCAGTAGAAAGAAATAAAAGTGTGTCCGGTAGGATTGCCAGAGCTTTGGTGCTTTCAGTGCATCGATCCTTTTCAGATTTTTGATGCACACACGTTTGAACAGGTACTTTGCTTTGACCATGCCGATCATTATCCCAGCTAAAACGGCCAGCCAGATCCATGTCTGCTCTGTGTTTATGTTCTGTGCTTCGAGCAGTAGTCTGGAACTCTTATAAGAGAGTACAATAGCGCCGCTATACCAGACCATGGCAGCGAGTAATTTTAGCGAGCGTGTCGAACTGTCAAACATAATTGGTTGATACTTGATGCGGTCATCGGAGTGTTGCTAGTTTAATTTTTTTCAGGCCTGATAGCTTTATAGACAACGACCAGAAAAATAACACCGCCGATGATCGAGATCAGACCGCCCAGTCCCATCAGGCCCATGCCTGCGATCTGCTCGAATTTTTCCAGCCCCTGTTCTGCGCCGGCTGTTTTTCGTTGTACGCCATAACCGCCAGACCATGCCAGCCCGATGATATGCATCAGCTGTCCCGTGCCGTAGATTCCCGGCTGCCATTTTGCAGCGCGACCAGTGACTTTTCTGAAGCCCAGGTGGGGTAGCAGATGATAGGTCATTCCCATGAACGCCAGCGTTACACCGACGATGGATCCGTGGTAATGCGCGGTGACCCTTACGTCGCTGCCACTGATCATGAAACCGATAGTACCGCCGACGCCAAACAGCAGGATCGAAAAGATTAGTGCGCTGCGTTCGATGTCGAATTCCGGGATTGCTTTCCATCTTTCGATAATGGCAAGTGATGTTGCCAGCCCGATAGGAACCGCAGCAAGTGCGCCACCATATTTCATCAATTGCATGAACCAGAACATGTGGTCACCGGAGCTGACATCAAACGCCAGGTAGATGATGGGGACCATCGCTACCGGTGACAGGCCTAGCACGAATAAAATAAGTACCACGCGTGGCGTCAGTCTCAGGTATGCGCCACTGACGGTGGCTAACCACAACCATGCAACCAGCATCAACTGGGTATGACTGAACTGCAGTATATGTCCGCTGCCCCAGAACAGGCGATCATAATAAGCTTCGCCTTTAAAGCCAGGGTCTATATCGAGATAAGACAGAAGGAGTGCGCCGATGGCAAAAAAAGAGGCGACAACTGCGACAAACATGCCGAAACGTAAAACGTCACCACCGCTGTTATTGCGTACAGCTAACGTAGTTATCAGCATCCGCAGTACCAGCATACCAAAACCGAGTCCGAATAATCCCAGGCCGGTAAAGAAGACTTCGCTTTGAAGTACCGGTACATAATTACTCATCAACGGATGACTTTCACCGGTGAACGGAGAGATCGTGATGATCACTGTTCCAGCGCTGGCTAACAACAGGGCAAGCCATCCGCAACGCAGGCATTTATCTGCACTGTTATAACTCCATAAAACACCGGAAAAAGCCAGAAACCAGACCAGCACAGTCATATCAACATGCACGACCAAAGCAGTGCGGAAAAAGTCCACCCAGGGGATGATCTCCTGAAAGAAAGGGGTACGGGAGAGAACGATCAGGATGGTAAATAAACCGCCGATGACCAGTGCGGACAGACCTAAAAATAACCAGCCAGCAGCCATACGCTGTGCGTTTTTATCAGGCACAGGCAGCGTGAATTGTTTGGACAGCATGGCGAATTCATTTGGTATCATAGTTTTTATATCTAAAAAAATTGTCGGGGTGAATTGATATTAAATTGCCAGAGCAATCGTATTGGAGATATTGTAAAGGCATTTGAGGTTTGATGCATCAGTGGATTTTTGCTTTCGGCGTTAAGATGATCTGTATCATGATCTTGTGATTCAAGTTCATGCGTCTACAAAGGAATATTTACTTACACAAGTAAAAACAATATCATCTTATTTAAATATTGATTACAGTCTGATTGAACAACTATTATGAATGAAATAGATTCGCCATCAACGAGTGCCGATGTCATCGCTCACATAGAACAGCCGGTGTCTGCGCCTGAGGTGGAGGAGCATGCTCCCAGCGCTAATTTTTTTGTGATAGGCGGTGTTATCAATATCACCATGATAACCGCGTATTTTATCTGGGCATTCAGGGC
>DAOWFN010000128.1 GCA_030637945.1 Gammaproteobacteria bacterium | reverse complement strand
TCTCGTTTTAATTTTTCATCCAGACCTTCGATGAATAACAGGTCAAATAATCGAATCGCCTGCTCATGCTGCTGTACCGTTTGAAAATCAAAGACCACCTGGATATATCGATCCAGCTCAGCCCGTGTAATTTTGGGTTTTTCTATAAATGTTTTACGTATTAATTTCTCAGCCTCATCATACTCACCTTGCAGGATCAATACACGTGCTTTGCGCATACGCCAGCCAAATACTGTTTTACCTTCAGGCGGCTCTTTGAGACTTTTCATCAATGTAGCCGCTTCAAAGTAGTCACCCTCTGATAAAGAGTAATCCACCAGTCGATAACGAACTTCATCCGGCAATACACTTACATCAGCAACCTTGTTACTGTGAAGGTACAATTTATTAATTAATTCCAGGCCGTTTTTACGTTTTTCCAGTATTTCGACGATGGTTTTATGCTGGTGCTGTTTTGTCGAAAAACTCTCAGTATGTAACACCAGTGCCGCATTCAGTTGCAAAGCTTTTCCTGGCCTGTTTTTAACCAGCTTGTTAGACAGTTCCTGCCATGCCTCATCATTGCCAAAAAGCAAACCCTCACTATTAGCAATGACTAAACCCTGCTGATTGTACAGTTCCCATAGATCATCCGCACTTACCTGAAAGTTTTCTTCAAACACAGGATATTTGATATCGATAGATAACATAGATTCAAGATTCAAAACTTGCGCTGTCTGATCTGCTAAAATTTTTGCAGCAAGATATGCTACATAAGATTTCGCCCACCGTTCTGATTTACTTAATACCTGCCCTTCGAGCTGCTCCCGCATCTGTTGATATATCTTATCTGCATCTTTAGGCTCACTCTGTAATTGTGCGATGAGCAACAATGCATTTATATCAACTTCATTTTCCAAAGATACCTTTTTTAAAACCTGTATTGCCTGCTGCGGCCGATCCGTCCTTAGCAATACCTGTGACTGTAATAACACCCAGTCAATATCTGTTTCACTTGTCTCGTAATCACGCTCATATTTAACTAGCGCTTTTCGTGCATCGTCATCCTGCTTCATCTGTAAATAAGTACGAATGACCAGACGTCGCCATACTGCAGGCAACGATGGGTCTCTATCTTCGAGATTTGATTCCCAAAACAGACGCTGTAGCTGATCTATCGCCAGGTCACTTTGTTTTAACTGTAATCTGGCAATCACTTCCTGTGTTTCAAACCATAAGCGAATTTTTTTCGTGATCTGTCTTTCAGGTGTTGCCGTATTGAACAGCCACTGAGTGCGTTCGATCAGTTGATTCCAGCGTTCAAGTCTTGATAGCAAAACGATGCGTTTATACTCAAAAGCATACCAGTCAGCAGTAAACTTGGGGCGTTTATCCTGCTCGTCGTCTAATAAACTCAGGGCAAGCGCTGGTACACCTAGACCGATCAGTTCGTCCATCTGTGCTAACGACTCAAAAACAACTGACTGTTTTTTTTCAGCAGGCATTTGCGGTGAAGTATCTGGTAAATCTTTTTGTTCCGCCCAGCTACTAGTATAAAAAACCAGTAACAGTAAAACAGATAATAAATTACGCATTAATAACCCTATGATTATGTTTGAGACTTCAGACTGCCAGTTATACACATCGATCTTAACTATGATAAATATAGGCGAAAAAAAAGAGCAGCACAATGTGCTGCTCTTTTTTTATACAACTCTGGATAATCTAGCTAGAGCAATATAATCAAAATCAAGCTGACTGCTTATTTTTTATCAGTCAATTTGAGTTTTTCGGTAATACGTGCTGATTTACCCGTTCTTCCACGTAGGTAATAAAGTTTCGCGCGGCGTACTTTACCACTACGCTTAACCGTTATATCACCGATAGCGTTACTATAAGTCTGGAATACACGCTCGACGCCTTCACCATGAGACATTTTACGAACGGTAAATGCAGAATGTAACCCACGGTTACGTTTCGCGATGACTACGCCTTCGAAAGCCTGTAAACGCTCGCGATCGCCTTCCTTAACACGTACCTGAACGACAACAGTATCACCAGGGTAAAATGCTGGCACTTCACGTGTCATCTGTTCAGCTTCTAGTTGTTGTATTATGTTACTCATATTCTTTACTCCGCTTGCGCGATCTACTATTTCTATTCTTTTTTACTACTCTTTAAATTTAAGCGCAGCACCAAACTCAGTTATATACTCGGCTAATAAATTTTCTTTTTCTTCATCCCAACTCGATGCGTCATTTCTAATCGCATCAAGCATGTCTGGTCTCCGTGACCAGGTGCGTCCCAGGGCTTGCTTTAATCGCCAGCGTCGTATCGCTTTATGATCACCGCTTAGTAAAACTTCCGGCACGCTCTGATTATTAATTTTTTCTGGTCTCGTGTAATGCGGGTAATCTAACAGTCCCTGCATGAACGAATCTTGCAGAGCCGATTCATCATCACCTAGAACGCCCGGTATCAAGCGGGTTACAGCATCGACTACGACCAGTGCGGCAAACTCACCACCGCTTATTACATAATCACCTATCGACCATTCTTCATCGACCAGTGACTCGATAATCCGCTCGTCGATACCTTCATAACGACCAGCGATCAAAATCAAATCATCCGCAGTTGCTGCTACGTTAACTAGCATCTGCTGGTTTAACCTCTGCCCCTGCGGACTCAGATAAACTACCCTGACATCACTGCCAGCAACTTTCTTCGCCGCCATTATCGCTTTATATAATGGTTCGACCTTCATCAACATGCCGGGACCACCGCCATAAGGCCGGTCATCTACCGTGCGATGTTTGTCTTCCGTAAAATCTCTTGGATTAAAACATTTTAGCACTAACTGCTGCTGCTTAATCGCTCGACCCAGGACACCAAAGCTTGCCGCCTGATGTATTAATTCCGGGAACAAGCTAATGAGGGTTATATTCATCACACCACCTCAACGCCGACTAATAATCCAGATCCCAGTCAACTTCAATAACACCCTGTTCCAGATCAACCGCAATAATTGCTTGTTGCATCGTCCATGGAATAAGGCACTCTTTACTTCCTGCTTCGGTCTCTTCTTCAGAAGTGACAACCAGCACATCATTAGCGCCGGTTTCCATCAGTTTTGTTACTACACCCAGCTCTATGTTCTGCTGATTAATTACCCGCAAACCGATAAGGTCACGCCAGTAAAATTCATTTTCTTCTCTCAGCGCTTCAAGCTGATCTTGCTCAATGGCAATTTCTGATCCGATGTAAGCCTGCGCTTCATCACAATCATTACAGTGTTCCAGTTTCGCTATCACTGTCTTCGCATGGCGTTTGCCAGCTTTAAGTTTCACCCTGGTCCATGGGGACTTCTTTTGCCTCTCTGAATCTCCAGACGCAGGCCTGATATACCAGGGG
>DAOWFN010000174.1 GCA_030637945.1 Gammaproteobacteria bacterium | reverse complement strand
TTGCGACATTGATCGTCGGCGAACCAGCGTGCGATTAAGCGACTGACATGTAATGGTCTTTCCGCCATGTCGCAAACTAGCCAGTCTGCTTTTTTAGTTGGCGCATATGTAAATGCGTCAGTTTTTATGTGTTCAACCATGCCGGTTTTCATTAAATCATTATCCATCGGGCCGTTATCAATGGCAGTGACCAGGCAATCTCGCTGTACGAATTGCCATGTCCAGCCGCCGGGCGCAGCACCCAGATCGACTACGGTCATGCCATTTTTTATTGTTTCCGCCCGTTGTTTTGTGGATAAGAACCAGTGTATAGCTTCTTCCATTTTTAAGGTTGAGCGGCTGGGTGCTTTACCCGGCATCTTTAAACGGATTATTCCCATGGCGTCTGCGGCGCTATTGTCGATCGGGGAGACGCCTACGGTGACGTGAAGTGAGTCTGTGAAAAACAGGTGCAGCCGCCATCTTGCATGAGTTGATAATAAACGACTCTTTTTTAACGCGCTGACAAGATGAGGTTTAAATTGCTTGCAGAATTTATTTAGCGACTTTCCTTCATTGGTGTCAGCATAATCCAGTTCTACGTCATAGAAATTTTCTTCAAAAGAATTAGTGACCGCTAAAATATCAGCTAAACGGTTGGTCTCAGGTAAGGTAAGGACGTCTTTACTGGAGGCAAACCATTGGCGAGTAAAAATTAATTGCCGAAAGTCTATTTTTGTAATTAATTCATCTGTACGTAAATCACTGCTGCTGACGAGTAAAACGACACCCGATCGATCATTTGTCTGTGCATAGGCAGGGAACTGATACCGGTTAGCCCATTCCATGATTTCACCTGCGCATTCTTTTTCAAAGCCCGGACGGCACAGCAACACCAGCTGATTAAACATTATGATTTAATTCCGCCATTGAAAGTAGGGTGTCAAATGAAAGCAGGCGTTGTAACATATCGTAATAATTTTTAGTGTTGAGGTTGAGATGGAAACAAGTGAAGTGAAAAGTATAATCGAAGCTGGCATCAGTGGCTGCGAAGCTACGGTAACTGCAGATGGCAGCAAGTATACCGCAATCGTGGTATCAGATGAGTTCGAAGGGAAAACCATGGTGGCAGAGCAAAAAATGGTTTATGCGCTAGTAAACGAACATATACAAAGTGGTGCTATTCATGCCCTGACCATTAAAGCTTATACAAAGTCTGAGTGGGCTGACAAGCAGTGAAAAGTGAACAATGAATAGTGAAAAATGAAAAGCCTGAAGATTTTATACTTTTGCCCCTGGCGCCAGAATTCGATCTTATCTTTTTAGATAGTTACTGTTATTCACTTTTTCCTGAATGATTTTTATCATTTCCGGAAAAACTTTAGGTGCTGCCGCGATGATATCGCCGCTTTCAAGATAACCATCTTTATTTTCAAAGTCACTGACGATACCGCCTGCTTCCCTGACGATGAGGGCGCCGGCAGCGATATCCCAGGCTTTCAGATTAAATTCCCAGAACCCATCGATGCGACCCGCTGCTAACCAGGCAAGGTCTAGTGCTGCAGAACCCGGGCGCCTTAGGCCGGCGGTTTTCTGCATCAGTGCTTTCATGGTTTCCAGATAGGTATCCAGATAGCTTTGGTCGTAATAGGGGAATCCTGTACCAAGCAATGCATTTTCCAGCCCTTTGTGGCTGGTAACACGAATTTTTTTATCATTAAGCATAGCGCCGTTTCCACGTGAAGCAGTAAACAGCTCCTGTGATAGCGGGTCGTAAATAACGCCCACTTCAAGACGACCTTTATGTTTTAAGGCAATAGAAACGGCAAATTGTGGAAAACCATGCAAGAAATTTGTGGTGCCATCCAGCGGGTCAATGATCCATTGGAAATCCGAGTCTTCTGACTGGGTGCCGCTTTCTTCAGCGAGGATTCCATGATCTGGATAAGCATATTTGATCGTCGCAATAATCTCTTCTTCAGCCATGTGGTCGACACTGCTGACGAAGTCATTGTTTTGTTTGGTGACAACCTTGATTCGGTCAAGTCGATCCATGTTGCGGACAATAATGTCCCCAGCAGCGCGCGCAGCACGTACTGCAATATTTACCATTGGTTGCATAGTATACCTTTCACGTTCAAAAATACTCTATTTATAGCGCGCCGTTCATGGCGAATGGCGTCGTTGCAAAATCTGGCTAGAGATTGCTCTAGCGGCGTTTTTGCGCCTTGTCCTTCACCATGAGCGACACACTCTAAACAGAGAATTCTCAAACGTGAAAGGTATAAGTTTTTAAAGAGCGTTTGGTTAAAAAAATAAATTAACTGTATTAATTTGCCGCGTAGCATAGCAGAATACGCGCCATGACACAGCAGGCAGATACATCACTATTCAATAATATCCGCATTATTCTGGTGAATACCTCGCACCCGGGTAATATCGGCGCTGCCGCCAGGGCGATGAAAAACATGGGCTTGTCGAAATTAACCCTGGTCGATCCCAAAGAGTATCCATCTTTGGAAGCGATAAGCCGGTCTGTTGGCGCAGTCGATATACTGGATAACGTGGTGTTAGCCAAAGACTTGCAGCAGGCAATTTCTGGCTGCGTCTGGGTGGCGGGGACCAGTGCACGTCTGAGAACGATAGAGTGGCCGATATTAAATCCTCGGGATTGTGTGCGGAAATCCCTTGAGCATATCGAGCAGGGCGATATTGCTATCGTTTTTGGTCGTGAAAATAGCGGATTAACCAATGGAGAGATGGAGAAATGTAATGCACTTTTACATATCCCAACCAACCCAGATTTCAGTTCTTTAAATTTGGCGGCTGCGGTGCAAGTGGTTTGTTATGAATATCGCCTTGCTCTGATGGAGAGTAAAGCAACAAAACACAAAGGCAACAAATGTCGCTACGATGCTCTGGCTAACTCGGCGCAACTGGATGGTATGCATACACATCTTCAAGATGCATTGGACTATCTCGGTTTTTTCGGAACCAATAATCCGGATATAGTTATGCGACGATTGAAAGGATTGTTTAACCGCGCAGGTACAACGCAGCGTGAATTAAGTATCATTCGTGGTATCTGCTCGGCGATACAGGATAAAAAACGTCCGCGCTAATCATATCTGCCAGAATTAGAATGTTAAAAATTCATATGATTTATGTGTACATCATCAGGGAACGCCCGACCTTTTCCTGTTTCCAGATATGTTTTCAGGCTTAACATAAATACTGCCCATTTAGTGCTGCAATGCGAGCATAAGTTAGACTGTTCGGCCCAGTTTGTATGTGAGAAATTAATAAAGATCTGTTCATCTGTAGCTTCAAGGTTAAATGTGATGATGGTATCTTTCCATTCACCTTTTTTTTCCGTGCATTGCCAAACAATTTTTTTATCGGTTATTAACTCCAGGATGGTCATCTCAATTATTTGTTCGTTGAAATGAAAATTTAACTTGCTGCCAACACTCGTGTCACCAGTGGTTTTTGTCCACCAGTTAGACAGGCCTTCTTGTGAGGTGATGGCCTGATAGACGCTAGTTATATCAACATTGACGCCGACTTGATGATAGATGCCTGCCATATTGTTCTCCCAGGTTGAGATTACTCTTTGCGATATAAATAATTAAATCCCACCATTAACCATGATGCCAGGAAAAATATACCACCGATCGGCGTGATCATGCCAAGCCATTTTGTGTCTGTTAATGTAAGGAGGTATAGACTGCCGCTAAATAAAATAATTCCGGCGAACATGAAAGTAGCCGCGGCAATCATGTAATGACCGGGATTGAGCTTGCTTAACAGGCCGATGAGTATCAGGCCTACGCCATGCATCAGCTGGTAGTCTGCAGCGGTTTTGAAGGTGTTGAGATATTCGATACTCAATAAGTTTTTTAGACCATGTGCGGCAAATGCACCTGCACCAACAGCAATAAATGCATTGAAAGCACCTGCGGCGATGATTAAATTAACAGTGTTTAATTTAGCCATGTATAAAACCTTTTGTTTGGGGCATGAAATTAGTAATATATGTCGTAAAGTTTTTATTATTCGTATCATCCTTTGATACTCCCCCTTTTGGGGCTTACATGATAGATCGTTCCTGACGATTTATTTTAATCAGTTATGTCCATGGATGGAAGGTATGTCGCGGTGCAATGGATAGCAAAGAGCGACTAGTGGAGAATTTGCATGCCATCTTTTGATATTGTTGCTGAAGTCGATAGCCATGAATTAACCAATGCGGTTGATCAGATGAACCGTGAAATTTCGAACCGATTCGATTTTAAAGGCAGTGACGCGAAAGTGACACTAAAAGAATACGAGATGAGTTTGGAAGCGGCCAGTGATTTCCAGTTAAAACAGATGCGTGACATCATGGTGAATAAATTATCTAAGCGCGGCATCGATAACCGTTGCCTGGATCGTGGCAAAGTGGAAGAGAGAGGTCTGCGTGCCTACCAGACGATTAACGTCAAACACGGTATCGATAAAGAGGATGCGAAAAAGATCACCAAGATGATCAAGGAGCAAAAATTTAAAGTGCAGGCTGCGATACAGGGCGAACAAGTCCGTGTGACGGGCAAAAAGCGTGATGATCTGCAGGCGGTGATGGCTTTTTTGAAATCTGCAGATATAGATTTACCGTTAAACTTTAATAACTTTAGGGATTAGTCGACGTGGTTTGTCGCTGAGTAAATCACTGCAGGCTCACATCTTTTCGATAGTGTAAACGTCGTATCGGGTCTTTTTGCTTTTTATGCATGTACTGGGTTTCCTGTCGTTGAGCGTTTCAGCATGAACCGGGCGTTTTACCACCACACGTTTCCTCGTGTATAGCAACGCCGTTTCCAATAGCTCAGAAGCCTGCTCATCTTTATCGTGGAGACGTTGAAGGATCTGCATGTCTTTTTTAACCAGGGCAGATTTTTTTCTGTCTGGATACATAGGGTCGATGTATATGACATCCGGCGATGTATCTTTGCTGGTTAAACGATCTGAAATGTAATCGATCGCATCTTGATTAATGAGCTTGAACCCCTGGTTAAGTATGGGCGTAAATTTCTCATTAAGTGAGGCGCGTTCTACAGCATTTTCGATGAGCGCAAAAATAACGGGTGACCGTTCGATTAAAGTCATAGGGCAACCGAGTGTGGCTAAAACAAAAGCATCGCCTGCAAGACCGGCGGTCGCGTCAAGGACACTAGGTGTGATACCGGATTTCAAACCGATAGCTTTTGCGATTGCCTGTCCACGGCCACCACCAAATTGTTGCCGGTGTGCAAGGTTGCCTTTGATAAAATCGATAGAAACACTAGTGTCTAGCTGCCTGTCGTATAACTCTATCAGGTCATCATGAAAGATAAGTTGCAAATCATATTGCTCGTTTTTTGTTTTTAGCAGCGGCAGCCCGTGTAGTTGGCAAAAATCTTTCGCCTGTTGTTGCAGGTGTTTTGAATAACAGACGACAGCGATGGAGGATTTGTTTGAAATTTTGGTTTACCTTTTATAGTTATCTTTGAATATCTGATAGACCTGATATGATAACTGATATGAATAAATATATTGATATCGGTGTAAATCTAACAGGCAGCTCGTTTAAAAAAGATGTGGCGCAAGTTATCGAACGTGCGCAGCAAGTCGGTGTCGAGCGCATGATTGTAACAGGAACAAATAGTCAACATAGCGAACAGGCAATTCGATTAGCCGAACAATATGAGTCGATCTGTTATGCAACGGTAGGCTTGCACCCGCACCATGCCAGTGATTACTCTAATAGCCTGGATAGTGAGCTGCGTGATATGTTAAAGCATGAGAGCGCTGTGGCCGTCGGTGAGTGCGGCCTGGATTTTAACCGCAACTACTCTACCAGAGCTGAGCAGATGCGTGCATTCGAAGCGCAGCTTGAGATAGCAATAGATTTTCAAAAACCGTTGTTTTTGCATCAGCGCGATGCCCATGAGGATTTTGTTTCAATAATAAAAAGTTGCCGAAGTGATTTAAATAAAATCGTCGCCCATTGTTTCACGGGTGGTATCGACGAGGTAAATGATTACGTCCTGTTGGATATGCATATTGGAGTAACAGGCTGGATCTGTGATGAAAGGCGTGGGCAATCTCTGCAACAGGCAGTAAAACATATCCCACGGGACAGGATAATGCTGGAAACAGATGCGCCATATCTGTTGCCTCGTGATCTCAAGCAAAAACCGGTTGAAAAAAATCGGAACGAACCTTATTATATTCCGCATATTGCTAAATCGGTAGCAATGCACATGGAGATGGATGAGGCAGAATTAGTAACTGCGGCTTTTGAAAATAGCTGTGAGTTTTTTAATATTGCTTAGTCTGGAACGATCGGGAAAATTTTGAAACATTCGCTCCAACTTTTTATAAGTTCTTTATTAAGCAGTATGCGTGACTTGCTGCCAATCGTTCTTGTCATCGCTTTTTTTCAGATAATTGTCTTACAGAATACGCCGGAACACCTGGTGCAAATTTTCATGGGTTTGTTTTTTGTTGTGTTGGGACTTACCTTTTTCATCTTTGGCCTCGAACAAGGGCTTTTTCCGATAGGCGAATCAATGGCCCACGCATTCGCCAGCAAAGGCAGTGTTTTCTGGTTATTGACTTTCGCATTTGCCTTGGGTTTTGGCACTACCGTTGCCGAGCCTGCGCTGATTGCAGTCGCAGAAGAGGCATCTGAGGTGGCGGCTGAAGCTGGCTTGATTGCCGTTGATGCTCAGGCGATGGAAGCGTACGCTGATGGTTTACGGCTAACCGTTGCCTTATCTGTTGGTTTTGCGATCGCCCTAGGTGTTTTGCGTATTTTATTGAATTGGTCAATCCAGTACATCATCATGATCGGTTATGTGCTGGTTATTATCATGACCGGGTTCGCGCCTGATGAGATTATCGGTATCGCTTATGATTCTGGCGGTGTGACAACGTCAACGATAACAGTACCGCTGGTGACTGCGCTAGGCATCGGCCTGGCTTCATCGATCAGCGGTAGAAACCCGATGCTTGATGGTTTTGGTTTGATCGCTTTCGCATCATTACTCCCCATCATTTTTGTTCTTGCTTATGGGATGATTTTTTGATGCAGTTCTTCGATGATTTCCCTGAATTATTAGTTGCAACATTTTTTGATATTTTGCCGATAGCGTTAATCCTCTTTGGCTTTCAATTCCTGGTCATCAGAAAACGAGTAAAAAACTTAAAAAAAGTTTTAACCGGAATGTTATATGTATTGATCGGCATCACTTTTTTTCTGATGGGGCTGGAGCAGGCGTTGTTTCCTATAGGTCGGAGTATGGCCGAACAATTAACTAACCCTGAGTTTTTGCAGAGCGTGCGTTTAAGTGTTGGGGAGCTGCAATGGCAGGACTATTATTGGGTATATATTTTTGCTTTTGCAATCGGTGCGGGAACGACGGTTGCAGAGCCGGCGCTAATCGCGGTGGCGATGAAAGCGAATGAGGTTTCCGGTGGTGCAATCGGTGTATGGGGATTGCGTATCGCAGTCGCAATTGGCGTTGCAGTTGGGCTTGCTTTGGGTGCATACCGTATCGTCGTTGGTGCGCCAATGCATTATTTTATAATTACCGGATATGTCATCGTTGTTATACAAACATTTTTTTCACCAAAATTAATCGTGCCTCTCGCTTACGATTCTGGTGGCGTGACCACATCAACAGTTACCGTGCCTCTCGTCGCAGCGTTAGGATTAGGACTCGCTGAGACGGTGCCAGGACGGAGTCCATTGATTGACGGTTTTGGTCTAATAGCATTCGCAAGTCTGTGCCCGATAATATCGGTTATGGCTTATGCTCAGTTATCGGAGTTTAAGAATGCACGTGCTACAAAGAAACTAGCAAAACAAGATGATTTTTATTCGGATAAAACAGGTGGGACTAATTCAGATGAATAACCAGATTATTAAACTATTTAGCTGTTGCTCGGGAGTGTATCATGCATTTTAAATTGATAATTTCCTTTGTTGAAGATTCAAAAACCGACGAGGTGATGAATGCGGCGAGGGAGGCAGGTGCAACGGGCGCTACAGTAATAAATAATGCGCGTGGTGAAGGCTTGCAGCAGAAGAAAACCTTTTTTGGTTTATCTCTGGAAACGCAAAGGGATGTCGTTCTATTTTTGGTGGAAGAGCATTTGAGCCGTCACATATTGGAGAAGATAGCCGAGATAGGACAGTTTGAAGAGCGCCCAGGCACAGGTATTGCGATCCAGATTGATGTAGAAGATGCTGTCGGTGTGGCGCATCAAATTGAAAAATTAGTCGACGTTGTGGAGGCTGAATTATGATGAGTTCAGAGAGAAAAATTATTCGTGTTCGAGATGTGATGAAAAAAGATTTCGATATGATAGATGGCCGTGTCACCGTTATGGAAGCACTTCGTACCATGAAACATGTGGAAACAAAATCATTGGTTGTTGATAAGAGAAACGAGGATGATGAGTACGGTATGGTCCTTATTTCTGATATCGCAAAGCTCGTGCTGGCAAAGGATCGTTCACCCGACCGCGTGAACGTGTATGAGGTTATGGCTAAACCACTGTTGTCAGTTGATCCCGAGATGGATATTCGTTACTGCGCACGTTATTTTGAAACCTTTGGAATGTCGCGTGCACCGGTAGTTGAGAACAGGAAGGTGATTGGCATTATTAGTTTTACCGATATGGTATTAAAAGGCCTGGTAAATTTTGTGTAGGATTTTACTCTTACAAGCCACCGTGCTTTTCGGCGGCCTGTAACGTATTTCGCAATAACATGGCAACGGTCATTGGGCCGACGCCACCGGGCACGGGTGTAATCCAGGCTGCGCGTTCAGCTGCCGTCGCGTAATCTACGTCCCCTGTGAGTTTGCCGTCTGGTAAGCGGTTAATGCCTACATCGATGACTGTAGCGCCGGGTTTAACCCATTCTCCTTTGACGATGCCGGGTTTACCCACCGCAACAACAAGGATATCTGCATCTGCTACATGAGTAGCCAGGTCTTTTGTAAATCGATGGGTAATAGTGACGGTGGCGCCCGCTAGCAGTAGTTCTAAATTCATTGGGCGGCCGACAATGTTGGAAGCGCCGACCACGACAGCATGCCGACCTTTAAATTTTTCGCCGATCGTTTCTAGCATATGAATGATGCCATGAGGTGTGCAAGGTCTTAATACAGGCATGCGTTGAGCCAGCCGGCCGATATTGTATGGGTGGAAACCGTCAACATCTTTGTCAGGGTGTATCGCTTCCAGTACTAGCGTACTGTCGATATGATCAGGTAAGGGCAGCTGAACCAGGATGCCATCGATGGTCGCATCATCGTTCAAATCTTCGATCAGGTCTAATAATGTCTGTTGATCAGTGTTTTCATCCAGGTCAAAGGATTTTGAAATCAAACCAGCCTCATCACATGCTTCACGTTTTTTCCGGACATAAACCTGAGAAGCAGGGTTGGCTCCTACGAGTATGACAGCTAAACCGGGGGCGCGTTGACCGGCACTAATACGTTGTTCAATGTCTAAACGTACCTGGTTTCTAACATCGGCAGCGATGGCTTTCCCATCTATGATTTGTGCTGGCATATTATTTGTACTGTTATTCAAAAAAAGACTGATTTTCGCACGTCAAATACAGATACCACAAGGTACAAATAGTATCTTGACCAGCGCTTGAGCACAGCGTAATATTCCCCGCCTCTTGATTCGTGAGAATGAAGGGTGTCGGGGTATAGCGCAGTCTGGTAGCGCGCCTGCTTTGGGAGCAGGATGTCGGGAGTTCGAATCTCTCTACCCCGACCATATAAAATATTGGTTACAACGGAAATGTGGCCAAGTTAAGGTTAAATATGTTGTAAAACAGGTTTAAAATTCTGCGCCTGTAGCTCACTCGGATAGAGCATCGGCCTTCTAAGCCGAGGGTAGCAGGTTCGAATCCTGCCAGGCGTGCCAAACATACGCCAGCATATGATGAGAATTATGGTGGGCGTAGCTCAGTTGGTAGAGTCCCGGATTGTGATTCCGGTTGTCGTGGGTTCAAGCCCCATCGTCCACCCCATATAAACTATAGAGAACAGTTTTCTATATGGTTTAGAGTGACAGCTAAGGGGTTGTTAGCTCAGTTGGTAGAGCAGGGGACTCTTAATCCCTTGGTCCAGGGTTCAAATCCCTGACGACCCACCATTAATGAGTGCCAAAACTCTGGTGATAACGTGATTATGCAGGCGAAACCTGTGTTTTTTTGATATTATCAGTAACTTAAATGCGAGAGTGGCGGAATTGGTAGACGCGCTGGTTTTAGGTACCAGTGTCTTTGACGTGAGAGTTCGAGTCTCTCCTTTCGCACCAATTTATTCTTTGAGTTGTCCATTATCTTTGGATGATTCACATAGGTTTAATATATCGAGGTAGTTATGCAAGTTTCAGTAGAAGCAGGTGATGGTTTAGAGCGTAAATTAACCGTTCAGGTGCCTGCAGAAACAGTCGAGTTAGAAGTTAATAATAGACTGAATTCCTTAAAAAATACCGTTCGAATTGATGGTTTTCGTCCTGGTAAAGTTCCATTTAAAGTGATTAAGCAGAAATATTCTGGAACAATTTTGCAGGAAGTTGCCGGTGAGTTAATGCAACGTACTTTTCAGGAAGCGTTATCTCAGGAAAATTTAAGCCCGGCAGGTGATCCTCATATAGACGCTTCTGACCTTGTTTTAGGCCAGGTCATGGAATATACGGCGACATTTGAGGTCTATCCAGAAGTTACACTTGCGCCTATTGCTGAGCTTGCAGTCGAAAAAATTGAAGCTAGCGTCGAAGATACTGATGTTGATAATATGATTGATGTTTTGCGTAAGCAGAAGATGGACTGGAATGAAGTTGATCGTGCGTCTACAGATGGTGATCGCGTCAGTATAGACTTTGTCGGTACTGTTGAAGGTGAAAAATTTGACGGTGGTAGCGCTAATGATATGCCGATGGTTATCGGTTCGGGGCAAATGATTCCTGGTTTTGAAGAAAAGTTAACCGGCTTAAAAGTATCTGACGAAACGACATTTAAAGTCCCATTCCCTGATGATTATGCGGCTAAAGATCTTGCTGGCAAAGAAGCTGAATTCAGTGTTACGGTTAAAAAAATAGAAGAACCGAAGATGCCAGAAGTCGACGAGGATTTTGCTAAAGCATTTGGTGTTGACAATGGTGATGTTGATCAACTGAGAACAGAAATCAAAGCAAACATGGAACGCGAACTAAGCAAGCGTTTAAGCACCCTGTTGAAGCAAAGTGTTATGGACGGATTGGTTAATACCAACCCAATTGACGTGCCATCTGCAACGGTAATGGAGGAAGCAGAAACGCTTAAAAAGCAAACTGAGGTTCAGATGCCTAATAGTACATTGACGGTTGATGCGTTCTTAGATGATGCAAAACGCCGTGTTCAATTGGGAATGATTCTGGCGAAATTAGCTAAGGTATCTTCATTAAATATTGACGCAGAAATGGTCAGATCGCGTGTTGAAGAAATGTCTAAAGACTACGATGATCCAGATGAATTTGTTAGTTACTATATGGGCAATCAAGAACTATTAAGCGGTGTTCAAACGTTAGTGATGGAAGATATGGTCGTTAATTGGATAGTAGATCAGGCAAAAGTTACCAGTACTAGCAGTAATTTCGATGATGTCATGAACCCTGAGGCCGGGTAGTTTCCTGGCCAATATCCGATATACCGTAAGTGTAAATTCAAGGTCAAAACAATGGTTAATAATAATTCTAATAATGCGCAAGAAGCACCATCATTAAATCTGGTTCCTATGGTTATCGAGCAGACACCACGCGGTGAACGTTCGTATGACATATATTCAAGACTTCTTAAAGAGCGTGTAATCTTTATTGTTGGACAAATCGAAGATCACATGGCTAACCTTATCGTGGCTCAATTGTTGTTTCTGGAATCGGAAAATCCCGATAAAGACATTTCTATTTATATTAACTCGCCGGGTGGTTCTGTTACTGCAGGTTTGGCAATATACGATACCATGCAGTTTATAAAACCAGACATAAGTACTTTATGTGTTGGTCAGGCAGCCAGTATGGGTGCTGTATTGCTGGCTGCAGGTGCAAAAGGTAAGCGCTATTCGTTACCGCATTCACGTGTGATGATACACCAGCCTCTGGGTGGTTATCAGGGTCAGGCTACTGACATCGAGATTCACACGAAGGAAATTTTAAAAATTCGTGAGCAATTAAATCAGCTGTTAGCTAAACACTCCGGTCAAAATATCGAAACAATTGAGACTGATACTGAAAGAGATAACTTCATGGGTGCTGGCACGGCTGTTGAATATGGGCTTATTGACGAAGTATTAAGTACGCGTAAATAAAAGGATGCATTCTAATTAATTCATGTAGTTTTGAGTGGTTAGTCGCCTTTTTTGATTATTTTCTGTAAATTTGGCAGAAAAGGTCATTTTTCTCACATTTTCGTTGGAAACATCTCGTAAATCCTGTCTGAATTTTATCTATACGCTATTGTCTAGTGTAAATAACAGTATTTTTAACGTTTTCGCGTAATATTTACTTGAAAGATTGCTCGCGAATTGGCAAGGTTAAGGTCATACTTAAAGCCTACTGATGTATTGAGAAAAAGTTATGAGCGACGATAGAAGTACCACCGGTAACGATTCTGAAAAACTTCTTTATTGTTCCTTCTGCGGCAAGAGTCAGCATGAGGTTAAAAAGTTAATTGCAGGGCCATCAGTTTACGTCTGTGATGAATGTGTCGAGTTATGTAATGACATCATTCTTGAAGAGCTAGAAGATGAAACCAGTTCGGCTGTTAAAAAATTACCAACCCCCCACGAAATTAATGACATTCTAGATGATTACGTTATCGGTCAGGCGCGCGCGAAAAAAATACTGTCGGTAGCCGTTTATAACCACTACAAACGTCTCGAAGTAAAACATAAGAAAGACGAAGTCGAATTATCTAAAAGTAATATTTTAATGATCGGACCGACAGGTTGTGGCAAGACACTGTTAGCTGAGACCCTGGCAAGGTTACTCGATGTGCCATTTACGATTGCAGATGCAACCACACTAACAGAGGCAGGTTATGTTGGTGAAGATGTTGAAAACATCATTCAGAAGTTACTGCAAAAATGTGACTATGACGTTGAGAAGGCGCAGACAGGCATCGTGTATATCGATGAGATAGACAAGATTTCACGCAAATCGGACAACCCTTCGATCACACGTGATGTATCGGGCGAGGGTGTGCAGCAGGCACTGCTCAAATTAATTGAAGGTACGGTAGCTTCTGTGCCTCCACAGGGCGGTCGTAAACATCCACAGCAGGAATTCTTGCAGGTCGATACTGCAAATATATTGTTTATCTGTGGTGGTGCTTTTGCTGGCCTGGATAAAGTTATTCGTAATCGCTCTGAAAAAGGCGGTATAGGCTTTAATGCTGAAGTTAGAACAAAAGATGAAGAGCGTAAGGCGCATGAAGTTATCGATGAGCTAGAAGCGGATGATTTGATCTCCTATGGTTTGATCCCTGAGTTTGTTGGCCGTTTGCCTGTGGTGGCTACTCTGGAAGAGTTGGATGAGGACGCATTGGTTACCATATTGACCGAGCCTAAGAATGCACTAAGCAAGCAATACGGCAAAATGATTGAGATGGAAGGCAGTGAACTCGAAATAAGAGAAGAGGCATTGCATGCTATTGCTAAAAAAGCCATGGAACGTAAAACGGGCGCACGTGGTTTGCGTACCATTCTGGAAAATATATTGTTAGATACCATGTATGAATTGCCTTCATTGGAAGGTGTCTCCAAAGTGGTTATCGATGAGGCAGTTGTTGAAGGAAGTAATCAGCCCTATTTGGTATATGAAGGTGGTGAGCCACAGAAACTCATCCAGAAAAAATAATTAATCAGCTGTATAACTAACCAGAGCAGGTAAATAGTAAATTTGGGAAACAGTAACTTGTAACAAAAATCAGTGTGTTGTAATAAAAATAGCATTTAATTAAATGTTTTTATTATTTATGCACTTGAAAAGCTCCGCACTTGTCTACACTTAGTAATAACGATTAAAAATTCGAGGTAGCCATGGCTAGCACTAAAGATACTGAAACGAACATAACGCAATCTTCCGAAGTACCCGTATTACCCTTGCGCGATGTGGTGGTTTACCCGCACATGGTTATTCCTTTGTTCGTGGGCCGTGAAAAATCCATTCAGGCACTTGATGCAGCGATGCAAGATAACAAGCAAATCTTGCTTGTTGCTCAGAAAAGCGCTGATGTCGATGATCCTGGCATTGATGATATTCATGAAATCGGCACGCTTGCTACCATCCTGCAATTATTAAAACTTCCTGATGGCACCATCAAGGTATTAGTCGAAGGTGCACAGCGTGCACATATCGAAGGCATGAAGGAGATCGGTGAATATTTTGTTGCCGGTTATCGTTTGATGTCTGATGATGCGGCCAAAGATGATCAGGAACTTGAAATACTTTCACGATCAACACTTGGTGTGTTTGATCAATATGTAAAACTCAATAAAAAAGTACCGTCAGAAATTCTTACATCACTGGCAGGTATCGATGATCCATCACGCCTTTCCGATACGATTGCGGCACACATGTCGTTGAAACTGGAAGAGAAGCAAAAAATCCTTGAGATATCTAATGTACAGGAGCGTCTGGAATACATCATGAAATTAATCGATGGCGAGATCGATATGCTTCAGATCGAGAAGCGTATCCGCGGTCGTGTTAAACAGCAGATGGAAAAAAGTCAGCGTGAGTATTATCTGAATGAGCAGATGAAAGCGATTCAGAAAGAGTTAGGTGATATGGAGGATACGCCTAATGAAGTTGAAGAGTTAGAGCAGCGCATAGAAAAATCTGGCATGAGTAAGGAAGCTAAAAAGAAAGCTGATAGCGAGCTTAATAAATTGAAGATGATGTCTCCTATGTCGGCGGAAGCGACCGTGGTGAGGAATTATATCGACTGGTTAGTCGATTGTCCCTGGAAGAAAAAATCAAAGACTCGAAGTGATCTTGCAAGTGCTGAAAAGATACTTGATGAAGACCATTACGGGCTCGATAAAGTTAAAGAACGTATCTTGGAGTACCTGGCTGTACAGCAGCGTGTGAAGAAATTAAAAGGCCCAATCTTATGTCTTGTCGGTCCTCCAGGCGTAGGTAAAACCTCATTGGGCCGTTCGATAGCGAGAGCAACTAATCGAAAATATACACGTATGGCACTGGGTGGTGTACGTGATGAATCAGAGATCCGTGGACATCGACGTACATACATCGGTTCTCTGCCAGGAAAAATTATTCAGAATCTGAGTAAGGTGGGTACGCGCAATCCGTTATTTCTACTTGATGAAATAGACAAGATGGCTGCCGACTTCAGAGGTGACCCGGCCTCTGCTCTGTTAGAAGTTCTGGATCCAGAGCAAAATCATACTTTCGCAGACCATTATCTGGAAGTCGATTTCGACCTGTCAGATGTTATGTTTGTGGCTACAGCAAACAGTATGAATATTCCAGGGCCGTTACTGGATCGTATGGAAGTTATTCGTCTGCCAGGTTATACCGAAGATGAAAAAGTAGAGATAGCAAAAACTTATCTGATGCCCAAACAGATGAAAAATAATGGTTTGAAAGGAAACGAATTACAGATTAGTGATGCGGCATTGCGAGATATTGTTCGATACTATACACGTGAAGCAGGCGTGCGAAGCATCGAGCGCGAAATAGCGAAAATTTGCCGTAAAGTGGTTAAGGAAGTCCTGCTCACAAAAGGTAAAGCAGATAAGGTTAGTAAGGTAACCCCAAAAACATTGGAGAAATATCTAGGCGTTAAGCGATTCCGTTACGGTGTTGCAGAAGATAATGATCAGATTGGTCAAGTCAATGGACTTGCGTGGACGGAAGTAGGTGGTGAACTTTTAACTATCGAATCTGCGGTGATGCCTGGTAAAGGAAAGTTTTCTTATACCGGTCAACTCGGTGATGTGATGCAGGAATCTATTCAGGCTGCAATGACGGTTATTCGTAGTCGCGCCGCAACGTTAGGTCTAAAACCTGATTTTCAGGAATCAATAGATATTCACGTGCATGTACCTGAAGGTGCAACACCTAAAGATGGACCAAGTGCTGGTGTTGGCATGTGTACTGCGCTGGCTTCATCTATAACAAAGAAACCGGTGAATGCAAATGTTGCGATGACAGGTGAAATTACCTTACGTGGCGAAGTATTACCTATCGGTGGTTTAAAAGAAAAATTACTTGCTGCGCATCGTGCGGGTATTAAGACAGTGTTAATACCACATGAAAATGAAAAAGATCTGGTAGAAATACCAAAAAATATTTTAAGTAAGCTTGATGTGAAACCAGTACGTTGGATCGATGAAGTGTTGGAATTGGCGTTAACAGAAATGCCAGAGCCACTTAAAGATACTGTTAGCAAATCTGGCGGTAAATCCTCGAGGTCGACAAAAAATAAAAAATCAGAGGCCTCGCTGCGCCATTAAACTAAAGTAGCATATATTAATTTTATAAATTAATTGTGGTCTTCTAAAGCAAATGCATCAAATGGGTGTGTTTGCTTTTTTTATTGGAAAAAAGCTTGAAATGCCAGTGTTTTTGCCAGTTTTACGTTGACACACCATGTAACTCAATGTATAAATCTTGCTGAGAAAAACTTTGGTAGTCAGCAGTGTTTGAATCCTGGCATTAAAGTCAGGAATCGGCGCGAAAAATAATAAATCTACCTAAAGCCATCTTTTTAATATCATCTAATTATGGGAACAATCAATGAATAAAACAGAACTTACAGATGCTGTTGCAGAATCAGCAGGTATCACAAAAGCAGATGCAGCTCGCGCTCTGGATGCAGTACTTAGTACAATTTCAGGCACTTTAGCAAAAGGTGAGCAGGTTGGTGTTGTTGGCTTCGGTACATTCCTTGTACGTCAAAGAGCAGCACGAGTTGGCCGTAACCCCCAGACAGGCGCAGAAATCCAAATTGCGGCGGCAACAGTTCCTGCATTTAAACCAGGTAAAGCTTTGAAGGATGCAGTAAACAAATAAGCCTGGTAAAGCTTAAAAGGATGCAGTAGAATGCGCGCCTTCCAGACAGGGTGCTTAGCTCAGCTGGTAGAGCGTCGCCCTTACAAGGCGAATGTCGGGGGTTCGACTCCCTCAGCACCCACCAGGTACGGACCGGTAGTTCAGCTGGTTAGAATGCCGGCCTGTCACGCCGGAGGTCGCGGGTTCGAATCCCGTCCGGTCCGCCATATTATATTGTGCGGTGCCGTATTTAGATTAATTTATAGAATTTAATTTTTTACGGCACCTGACATTATCACTTGATCTTCATTAAGTGTGTTCTCAAATTTTCCAATTCTATATATCGTTATTGATTGCATATACCATGTGGTAAAAAATATGTGAAAAATTTGATTATATTCGTCAGTCACGTCATAAAAACCGGATGTTTTAGGTATAATCCCCGTTCAATATTATTTTTTACGTGTTAGTTATTCATCTCAATGTGTCGAGTGTGTAGGTACATTTTTTTAGGGTTGTAGAAAGGTTATGTTACAAGCTATAAATGATAAAATTAAGGGCTGGTTAGGCATTGTTATTGTTGTGTTAATCGGTTTGCCTTTCGCTCTGTGGGGCATCCAATCTTATCTTGATGATGCAGGACCAATCTATGCTGCCAAAGTTAATGGTATAGAAATATCTGCAAATGAATTTGAGCGCTCTGTTTCAAGGCAACGCCAATCTATGTTGCGACAGTATGGCGGTACTCTTCCTGTCGAAGAAAAAGTCTTGCGCGAGAACACACTGTCGCAATTAATCAATCAGCGATTACTCGAAGGTGTAACTTTTGATAATGGTTACAGGATATCAAACACCGTTTTATCAGAAAGAATTAAGCAATTATATACGGTTGACGGCAGTTTTGATCGTGATCGTTTTGAGGTCAGTGTAGCTTCTTCAGGTATGAGTATACCTATGTATGAAAATCTCTTAAGAAACGAATTACGATTGAAGCAAATGCAATCTGCTATCGCAAATTCGAGCTTTATTACTGGAAATGAAATAAATAACCTGGCTGCTTTAAATGAACAAACACGGGACATTAGTGTGTTGACGTTTAATGTTGGCCATTTCTCTACCGCAGAAAAACCAACTGAAGACGAGATAAAAAAATACTATGAAGTTAATGCCCGGCGTTTTATGGTGCCCGAAAAGATCAAAGTTGACTATGTAGAGATTATTTCAGATTCATTGGCTGAGAACGTGAAAGTAGACGAAGCGGCAATCAAAAAGATGTACGATGATTATGTTTCCAGTATCAGTGGCCGTGAAGAGCGAAAAGCTCAGCATATTCTACTGCAATTGTCAGAAGATAAAGCTACTGCTAAAACTAAGCTTGAGTCTATTAAACAAGAAATTGAAGAAGGTGCGAGTTTTTCTGAACTGGCGAAAAAACATTCGCAGGACACCGGTTCCGCTGTTGAAGGCGGCGATCTGGGTTGGGTAGCATTAGGCGAGATGGTTAAACCATTCGAACAGATGCTGTTTAGTATGGAAAAAGACTCGGTCAGTGAAATAGTAGAAACACAGTTTGGTTATCACCTGATAAAACTGAACGATGTTAGAAGTGAGACGATAGAGCCTCTAGGTGTTAAACGTTATGAATTTGAGGATGAGCTAAAAGCGGATAGCGTTGCGTCGATGTTTTATGATCTAAGCGAGAGACTAGCGTCAATTGCTTATGAGAACCCAGATAGCCTGGACATGGTAGTTGATGAACTGGAGCTTAAAGTTGTAAGTAGTGATTTCTTCTCTCGCGATCAAGGCCAGGGTGTTGCTGGAAATGAAAAAGTGAGAAGCATTGCTTTCTCGCCGCTTGTCCTCGAGCAAGGCAGTAATAGTGACATTATTGAGATTAGCCCAACACACGTTGTTATTGTACGTTTAAACGAGCATCAGCCATCGACAGCAATCCCGCTAGAGGTTGTTAGTTCTAATATAGAAAACATCTTAAAATCGCAAAATGGCCGTAAGCAAACTAAAGCCGCTGCCTTAGATGTTAAATCTAAAATTGAGGCAGGTGAAAGTATCGATAGCCAGAAGGCAGATGGTATAAAGGTTGAGACGATTAGCGCTTTGGGGCGTAAAGATACTGCAAAAGTTAGTGATCCGTCGATCTTGCATAATACATTTGAAATCTTACCTAATCAGGACGGTTCCCCGTCTCTAAAAGCTGTTGATTTGATTACAGGTGATGTGGCGTTGGTAGTGTTGACGAAGGTGAATCTGCCGGTTGATATCGCAAAAGACAAGTTAGATCTAGTTAAGAACGAAGTTTTACGTGAAAATGCAGTTCGTGATTTTTCTAATGCGCTGTTATCAATTCAAGATAATGCTGATATAGAAAAAAACCTGCGCCTGCTGGAAAAATAGTTGTCTTTGGTGATGATATTTAACTAATTCAACTGTATTCATACCGGTTATAAATTATAGTGGATATGTTATGGCAATAAAAAAGATTGCTCTGCATTGGCAAATATTAATCGCACTTTGCCTTGCTGTATTTACTGGCACTGTTCTTGATCAAACATTTTCTCTCTTTGGTGTTTCATTTCTTTCTGTATTAACTTTCTTCGGTACTCTATTTTTAAACGCGCTTAAAATGTTAATCGTGCCGTTGGTAATGGCTTCAATCATCACAGGAATGATGAGTTTGAATGCTGATACGCTGGGACGTCTCGGCGCAAAAACAGTGACGTATTACGCAACGACGAGCCTGGTTGCAATTTTAATTGGTTTGTTTTTTGTTAATGTATTCCAGCCTGGAATCGTTGATGGCGAACCGGCACGACACATTATTGGTCTGTCATCCGAGACAGATGATGTGGTTAGCAAAGTGGGCAGTAAAGGTGCTGGGGATATCGCGGAAGTGTTACTTCGAATGGTACCGCCTAATATAGTAACAGCCGCTGCCAATGGACAAATGCTTGGCCTT
>DAOWFN010000195.1 GCA_030637945.1 Gammaproteobacteria bacterium | reverse complement strand
GTTCACTTGCAGAAGCAACTTCGGTAATAATGTTGACAGTTTTTTCGGTTGTAAATCTTGCGCTATGGCGAATTAAAAGACGTGACCCGCATCCTGATGATGTAAGAGTGTTTCCGATATGGATACCGATCATGGGTTTCTTTGTCAGTTTTGCGTTTGTTCTGAGCGAAGCTATTAATTTCGTTAGTAACTAAAAGAGGGCTGGTTTATTTAAAAAGCACCAGCCCCTGTTGTATTCTGACTTTAATCTCTGGGGGTTTAATTCCCCGCAGCTTGCTGCGAATACATAAGTAGGCCTGCATAAGCGTTAGCGTTGCAGGCATAGTCGCAGCCGGGAACGCTAGCGCTTATCCCGGCCTACAATGAATGAATTAATACCCCGTCAGCTTGCTGCGGGGTAGTTTATTTACATCCAGCTCCTGTCGGCTATCGCGCGTTCCTGTTTAAGTAATTGCAATTTCTTGCGGTAACGTGATTGCACGATGTTTACCAGTAAGACGACTGCTATCACGAAATAAAATGTCGCTTTACCCATGGGTTCAACGGCGTGGCCGGCAAATTGTAAGTGCGACAGATGACCGCCTTCCGATACCAGCATGATGCCGACCAAAAATAAAACAAATAAACCGACGACTTCATACATACGGTTTTTTTGTAAAAATACGGCCACTTCATCGGATAACCAGATCATTAATATGCCGCCGATGATGATCGCGGTTGCCATGACGGCAAACACATCGGTAAATGCAAGTGCGCTTAGTATGGAGTCGAATGAGAAGATGGCATTCATGGTAACGATCCAGAACAGGGCGGAGTAAAACGAGCGTTGCCGTGGTTTAGCAAGACCTGTTTCCTCTAATGCCATCATATGCAGGATTTCTTTCATAGCGGTGTACAGTATAAATACTCCGCCGAACAACACGATTAAGCTATGCAGGTTAAAACTGCCGCTAGCAATTCCCTGCAGATCTATCTCGAATAAGACTCCCTGGAATGCGGTGATGACCTCCATCACGGCGAATAACAATACCAATCGTAAGATGACTGCCAGGGCGATGCCGATCTTTCTAACTTGCGCCTGTTTGTCTGGTGCGACACGTTTTGATTCGATGGCGATGTAAAGCAGGTTGTCGAAACCCAATACCGCTTGCAGCATGATGAGTAAAAAGAGATTGATCAGGTTTTCCAGGGTAAATAATGTTTCCATGGTTTGGTCTCGATATTATGTTGCTGGATATTTTACATTAAGAGAGCCAGAGGTTACTGACTATGTTGATATTTGACACCTTTTTCTAATACCATGTGACATACTTATAAAATCAGTATTTACTAACCGTGGTGCCCTAATGTTTAAAGAGACCAGCAAAACCTTACTAACAGGTTTTATCACCTTGTTACCCATCGTTCTGACCATTTACTTTTTGTACTGGTTAGCTGTTTCTTCGGAAAATATTATGGGTGCGGCGCTACGGTGGTTATTGCCGCAAGCGGTTTATTTCCCCGGTCTCGGTATGATGGCCGGTCTGGTTCTTGTGTTTGTCGTTGGCTTGTTGATGAAGGCGATCTTGATACGTCAGTTGTTTGCTATAGGTGAAAAAATTCTTTATCGCTTGCCATTGATCAAAACCGTTTATCGAGCGATGCGTGACTTGTTTGATTTCTTTACACCCAAAAAAGAAGGTCTGGGTCAGGTTGTCGCGGTGACATATAACGGAATGGATATGATCGGTTTTATCACGCAGACAGATGAGCAGCGTTTGCCAGAGTCGTTCCGCGGGCAGGACAAGGTGCTGGTTTATCTTCCCATGAGTTATATGATCGGTGGTTTTACCTTGTTTATTCCCAGCGAACATGTGCGCCCGATAAAGATGAGCATGGAAGAGGCGATGCGTTTTGCTTTGACCGCCGGGATAACGGGTAAGGACACCAGGTAAGAGAGTTAAGGGAATCAGTGGGGTCAGCGTCATTTTTATTTATGCCGCAATATCTACCCACCTTCGACCTTGATAGGCATACAATATAATCGCGCATGCAGGTAACTTCCGGAGACTGATTTGTTCTACCAGGTGACAGCTGATGTATTGGTATTGATCCATCTGGCATTTATTGCTTTCGTCATCGCGGGTGGATTCGTCGTACTGAAGTGGCCGTGGGTAGTGTTATTGCACCTCCCGGCAGTTACCTGGGGTGCAGTCGTTGAGATGAAAGGTTGGGTATGCATATTAACGCCATGGGAGAACAGTCTCAGGAAATTGGCGGGGCAGGAGGGATACTCGGGAGGCTTTATTGAACACTATATTATTCCGCTGATTTATCCTGCAGAGCTTACTCATAATGCTCAAGTAGCCATGGGGATAGCCTTGGTCGCAATTAATCTGTGTGTGTATGGTTTTATCGCTTATCGGTTGCTCCGTAAATGATGAGCATCTGGAAACTGGTGGTCGTCGGCATCGGTATTTATGCTGCGCTCAGCTTCTATGTTTATTTTATGCAAGCGAGCCTGATCTTTTACCCGAATATGCCGGGGCGGAATCTTACTTCCACACCTGAAAATATTGGTCTTACTTATCAAGATGTAGAATTTTTTACTGAAGATAATATTAAGTTGCACGGCTGGTTCATTCCACATGAGAATGCAAGAGCAACGGTTCTTTTTTTTCACGGTAATGCTGGCAATATATCTCATCGATTAGATTCGATTGAAATTTTCCATCGCCTCGGATTAAACGTTTTCATTTTTGATTACCGGGGTTATGGTCAAAGCGAAGGGAGAGTAACGGAGAAGGGAACTTACCGGGATGCTGAAGCTGCCTGGAATTATCTAAGTCAAAAGCAAGGGATTAGCGAAAAACAAATCATCATCTTCGGTCGATCACTGGGAGCCGCTATCGCCAGCAAGCTTGCAAACAAGCACGCTCCGGCAGCATTAATTATAGAGTCAGGCTTCACCTCTGTACCGGCCATGGGGCAAAGGTTATATCCTTTTTTGCCGATACGCTGGCTCACCCACTTCAAATACGACACAAAAAAATACGTAAAGAATATTTCCTGCCCTGTTATGGTCGCACACAGCAAGGATGATGAAATTATCCCTTACGATGAAGGTCGTGAAATTTTCGAGGCCGCACCAGAGCCAAAACAATTTTTAGAAATGCTAGGTGGACATAATGATGGTTTTATAATCAGCGGCGCATCTTATGTTAATGGCCTTAAATCATTTATTAATAATAATCTAAAATGAAAGAGGGTTTAGAGACAGGGCATCAGCGATTATCACTAATTGTGATGATGCGCTGGTTAATTTTTATTCTCTTATTAATCCTCCTTAGTCTGGGGAGTGACTGGAGCGTAGAGCAACTTAAACCACTGTTTGAAGAATGGAAAGGGTCGTGGGGGCAATGGGCGCTGACTCTGGCGCTTCCGGCTTACGTGATATTGATGTCGATTCCTTTCGTCCCGGGGATCGAAGTTGGTTTGGCGCTATTGATGGTATTCGGTGCCGATGTGGCTGTCTTTGTGTACGTATGTACTTTGATGGCTCTCTCTTTGAGTTTTTTTGCAGGAAGAGCTATTCCGTTAAGCATGTTGGCTCGCATCATGAGTTTTTTGCATTTGCAAAAAGCTGAGTTATTAATGATCCAGCTACAGGGTGTTGAGCGTAAGCATTTAATAGATGTTCTGCTGAGTCACGCGCCTCATCGAATCATCCCCTTTCTTATCAGGCATCGTTTCATCGCCCTGGTATTGTTATTAAATCTTCCGGGCAATGCGCTGATCGGTGGTGGGGGCGGTATCGGATTAATCGCCGGTTTAAGCCGTTTGTTTTCCTACCGCCAGTTTTTGTTCGCTATTAGCATCGCGGTTGCACCTGTCCCTGTTCTTTTTTATTTTGGTATCGTTGGATGATATTAGGGAAGGAGTTAAATGTGACGGAGGAATTTAGTTTTTATCAGGTGCATGGAACCCACCCGACGACGCCTTGAACATCGTACACAGTCACAACATGCCCGCGCTAGCGTCAGGCGACAGTTAAATATACCGCTACTAACAACATAACAAAAGCAAACGTCTGAATACCAATGCGCGTGAACATCAGCTGTTCGCTGTGTTTCTTATCGTACGTTCCACCTGTAGCCATGGAGCCAACACCCCACGCGAGGGTAACGATGGTTGCTATTAGAGCTAGTACAATTATTACAGTAAGTAATGACATAATCCACCTCCTATACATCCATTGTATTCAGAGGAAAATTGGTATTATTGATTCAAATCAAGATAAAGCGAAACAGTTTCTCTCAGTCTTGGTTTTATTCTAAAAGAAAGCTTTATTTAGAATTGTTAAAAAAGCTTATAATAATATTTCCTGTAGTTACTTTTCTTAAATTTACCCGTATGAGTCACCAACAAAAGAACAACCCGCTGCACGGAAAAACACTTGAGCATATCGTGAATAGTCTGGTCGAACATTTTGGTTGGGATGAGTTGGGCAATCGTATCGATATCCGATGTTTCAAAAACGATCCGTCGGTAAAATCCAGTCTAAAATTTTTGCGCCAGACAGAGTGGGCAAGAAAGATGGTTGAAGATCTTTATATCGCTATACAGAAAAATAAACATTTGTGATTTTATTTATCGATCCATGAAAATAGAAAACATTTTTGAATCTATACCCAAAGACCCAGGTGATGAGCTTATTGATTTACTCGTTCAAAATGAAAAAATAAAAATAGAGCGAATTATCTCAAAGGGCCATACATCTCCAGACACTGGTTGGTACGACCAGGAAAATGATGAGTGGGTTCTGGTGTTAAGAGGTGCGGCTATCATTGTTTTTGAAAATGACGGAGAGATAAATCTTGGAGCAGGCGACCATGTTAATATTCCGGCGCATACGAAACACAAGGTTAAATGGACGGACCCAGAAATGGAGACCGTATGGCTTGCGGTACATTATTGAAGTTGATTACCCTTTTTTTTACCTGACTTTTAAAGAATTTATTTATCACTATTGAAGATTTCGATATCATTAACTTCGTAATTATAAACACGATTTCCCTGGCTGGAATTAGCTACCACCATGCTCAAAATGCCGTCACTATTCAGGTCACCCAGAGCGACAGATTGACTGTTATTTAAGCTTAAAGATTGATCGTCATCTTTGAAGTTACCAGAACCGTCGTTGATATAGACCCGGTTCCCCTGGTTTTGATTCGCTACTACGAAATCCAGATCGCCATCTCTATCCACATCACCCAATGCTACGGAGCGACTATCGTTGCTTTTCAGCGATTGCCTGGAATCGCTAAAATTTCCTGAACCGTTATTGAGGTAGATGGTGTTGCCTTCGTTTTCATTCGCCACCACCATGTCTAAATCACCGTCGCCATCCACATCGCCCAATGCTACGTCGTTACTATCGTTGTTTCCGAGTGTCTGACCGGTATCACTGAAAGTACCAAAACGGTTGTTGAAATAGACACGGTTGGCCTGACTATGATTGGCCACTACTATATCCAGGCTACCGTCGTTGTTTACATCGCCCAGCATTATAGAGCGACTATCGCTATCGCCCAGTAGTTGACCTGAATTGCTAAAACCGCCAGCGCCGTCATTGAGGTAAAGCAGGTTGGCCTGATTTTGGTTGGCTACCACCATATCCAGATCGCCATCATCGTCGACATCACCCAGAGCGACAGAGTAGCTGTCATTTGCTTCGAGTGATTGACCTGAATCGCTGAAATCACCTGAACCGTCGTTGAGATAAACCCGGTTTCCCTGATTTTTATTTGCGACCACGATATCCAGGTCATTGTCACCATCGACATCACCCAGGGCGACAGACTGACTGCTGTTGTCACCCAGAGATAAACCGGAATCTCTAAAGTCGCCGTCACCGTTGTTGAGGTAGATCCGGTTTCCCTGATTTTGATTGGCTACCACCATGTCCACGTCGCCATCATTATCGACATCGCCCAAAATGACTGAGCGGCTATCATTTACGCCAAGTGACTGACCGGAATCGACGAAGCTTGAGCCGCAACCGGTAAGTAAAAAGATAACGGCAAATACAGTGTACTTTGGCAGCTTGTATGAGAAACAGCTTTTTATCATTAACGTCATTCCTGTACATTAAACGTACTGTATATATATCATGTAAACACCAGATTCAGCAAATCCGGGAAATGGAACGCTGCTGGTTGTTTTATGTCATAGACACTTTGGCAATTTAGTTTATAGAATGGTGCAGTTTTTAGGTTGTTGAGATTTGTGACGTTTTACCTATGCGGATCTTGTTTTAAGTAATCATGAATAATTTTTTACCACGATTTTTTTTATATTTTTTCATGCTGATGCCAGTGGTATCAAATGCGTCTGCATCTCAGGTACCCGGTGAGCTACCAGTCTACAGCCGGATATATGATGAGCGGCGTAATCCGAATGCTGATGGTCAAGAGGCTTTGAAACTGGCTGAAGAAACACACCGTAAAGTGTTAATCGAGGTAGGTGGCGACTGGTGTAGCTGGTGTCATGTTCTGGATCGTTTTATTAAAGAGCATCCGGATGTAGAGACTCGCCTGCATGAGATTTTTGTCGTGCTAAAAGTGAACATTAGTGATTCGAATGATAATGCCGAATTTATGGCCGCTTTCCCACCCGCGAAAGGTTATCCGCATATGTATATTACCGATAGCAGTGGCACCATCTTGTATTCGCAGGACACGGCTGATTTTCGAGAAGATAAAAAATATTCTGAACAGCGTTTTAAGGTTTTTTTCGAACACTGGGAAAATCATGAATAATGATCCTGAACAATATAGCCAGAAGGGTATCAGTCGACGCGAGTTTATGACCCGGATGGGTTTGTTGGGTTCTCTGGCTTTAACATATCCCGTCGCTGCGCTTGCGGAGCTTCGCGCATCTAAAGCAAAACAGCCGACGGCTGACTGGCAAAAAATACCAACATGGCAGACCATCGCGCAGGTGCAGGAAGTCCTGTTTCCGGCAGCAGAAGATATTCCCGGTGCGGCTGATATTGGTGCTGCGATTTATCTGCACGGGGCAATTGAAAATCCGAATGCAGATGGTGAAGATAAAGATTTCATCTATCGCGGCGTCGGTTGGTTAGATGGACTGACGCAGGAGCATCATAAAAAATCATTTGTGCAACTAACAGATGTTCAACAGCAAGAAATTATAGAAGTTATTGTTAAGAGCAGTGCAGGACGTAACTGGGTTTCAAAATTGTTGACTTACACCCTTGAAGCACTGCTGACGGATCCGGTCTATGGCGGTAATAAAAATGGTATCGGCTGGAAATGGCTGCAGCATCAACCGGGGTACCCGACGCCACCGGCGGATAAAACCTGGGATCAGCTTTTGCAAAGGCGCTACAAGAGTACGAGTAAGGCATGAGCAAGTATTACGATGTTTGTATTATCGGTAGCGGCGCAGGCGGCGGGCCTGTTGCACTGACGCTGGCGAGGGCGGGGTACTCAGTCGTCGTTCTGGAAAAGGGCCCCTGGTTTACTGAACAAGATTTTTACAAGGATGAGCTCGCCTGTTGCCGGCGCAGTGTTTATACACCGAAGCTTTCTGAGGAGCAGCATGTCATCGAAGATACTGATAGCGATGGTAACTGGGTAGGTGAAGCCACATTGGATTCCGGCTGGGATTTCTGGAATGGCAATCTTGTTGGCGGTTCATCAAACTTGATGAGCGGTTTTTTCTACCGGCTTAAACCGGAAGACTTTCGGCTACGCTCGGAGTTCGGTGCGATCAAAGGTGCCAACGTAGTTGACTGGCCCATCAGTTATGATGATCTGGAACCGTATTACACCATGGTAGAAAAAGAAGTCGGTGTTTCCGGCCGGTTTACCGATCATCCATTTGCGGAGCCACGTTCGAGTAAAGATTTCCCTTATCCGCCAACACATGAGCACCCGATATCCAGACAGATCGATGAAGCATGCCGCAGCATGGGGCTGCATTCACTGCCTACACCGAGAGCGATATTGTCACGTGATAAAGACGGTCGAAGAAGTTGTGAGTATTCCGGTTTTTGCGGCAGCTATGGTTGTTCATCAGGTGCTAAGGGCAGTTCGAGAGCCGCATTGCTCGATCAGGCTGTTGCGACTAAACACTGTGAGATAAAACCGCTGTGCAAGGTTTATAAATTGAGCAGTGATGCTAAAGGAAAAGTGGTTTCAGCTGATTACTATGATGCTAAGGGTGACAGCCAAAGCATCAAAGCCAGGTTGTTTGTGGTCGCCTGTCAGGCGATAGAGACCAGCCGCCTGTTATTGTCTTCGACAGGAGCAAAACATTCGCAGGGTCTTGCTAATAACAATGGGCAGGTCGGCAAAAATTTATTGTTCTCAGCCGGTGGTTCAGGCAATGGTGATTTTGAATATGCGGATATGGATGAGCAGACAGCAAAAAGCATGAAAACCAGGGGACCGTTTGTGAACCGTGGGTTGCAAGACTGGTATTTTATAAACGACAAAACCATGGGTGGGCGGATAAAAGGCGGCACTGTAGATTTTTTATTGCGTCATCCGAACAGTATGGGTAAGGCGTTGAGCGCCAAGTGGGATGGTGACGACCTGGTATGGGGCAAAGCGTTACAAAAAAATCTTAAATCGATTTTTACCGATAGCCAGACATTGCGTTATGAGATTTTTTGTGACTGGCTGCCAACGGATAATTGTTTCGTCAGTCTCGATAATACGGTGAAAGATAAATGGAACTCACCGGTAGCAAAAGTGCGTATCGGTTACCATGAGCATGATCTAAAGGTAGGCCACTATATAAATGAGCGTTCCAGAAAAGTCTTCAAAAAGATGGGCGCAAAAAATATCCGTTCGAACGTAAGCGGTGCACCTCCGCAAAATCTGGTTGCTGGCGGTTGTCGTTTCGGGCATGACCCAAAAACCTCTGTTCTCAATGCGGACTGTCGCGCACATGACGTTGAAAACCTGTATGTCACCGACGGCAGTTTCATGCCTACCGGCGGCAGCGTGCCCTATACCTGGACGATCTATGCCAATGCCTTCCGTGTTGCTGAACGGATAAAAGATGCACTGTCATAATTGGTTTGAATAATCATGCCTGAAGGACCTGAGATCAGACGCGCTGCTGATGCTCTGCAAAAACAGATAGCCGGGCGCGTAATCGATGCTATTTATTTTGGTCTGGAGCCGTTAAAACAATGGGAGCATCGTTTGATCGGCGCCAGGGTTAAAAAGGTAGAAACCCATGGCAAAGCGATGGTGACCAGGCTTGATAATGATCTGAGCATCTATAGTCACAATCAATTATATGGTCGCTGGCACCTTTGTGATACAAACGATTACCCGGAAACTAAACGCCAGTTGCGCCTGGCGATAGACTGTCAGGGAAAATCTGCGCTTTTATATAGCGCTTCAGATATTGCGGTACTGGATAATGATGAGTTGCAGCAACATCCTTTTTTGCGCAAGCTGGGTCCTGATGTATTGAGCAAATCAATTACTGCAGAACATATAGTCGAGCGATTAAATTCAGCCAGTTACCGCAATCGTCAATTAGGCGCTGTGTTGACCGACCAGTCTTTTGTTGCCGGGCTGGGAAATTATCTTCGTTGTGAAATTTTATTTTATTCACATCTTCACCCCGGAGTTCGTAGTAGTGAAATGGGTAAAAAGAAATTGCACTTGCTTGCCGAAACAATCCTTGGTTTGGCACAGCAGTCTTATCAAACGGCTGGCATAACGAACAATTTGAAACATGCAAAACGGTTAATGAAGCAGGGCGCAAGTTTTGAGGAAAGCCGGTTTTATGTTTTTCGACGTCAGGATCTTCCCTGTTATCGCTGTGGGTCTTTGATCGAAAAAAAATCACAGGCGGGACAGGCATGTTTTTGTTG
>DAOWFN010000032.1 GCA_030637945.1 Gammaproteobacteria bacterium | reverse complement strand
GTGCGGTTGCTGTTGATGCAAAAAAATACGATGAGCAGAAAAAGCAGAAAAAATTAACGGCCCAGAAAAAGCTTGAAGATAAAAAAGCGACTGAACTAAAAAGAAAAAAAGCATTAGCTCAAAAGAAAGTCTTAGAAAAAAAACAATTAGCTGAAAAAAAGAAAGCAGCAGAGGTAAAAAAACAGAAGGAAATATCGTTAGCGAAAAAGAAAAAGGCAGAGAAAGAAGCTAAAGAAAAAAAAGCGAGAGAGAAAAAGGCGCTGGAACGTAAGGCTGCAGAGAAAAAACAGCGTGAGCTTAAAGAGAAGCAAAGATTAGCGGCTGAGAAAAAACGTAAAATTGAAGCAGAGCGTAAACGCCGGGCAGAAGAAAAAGCAGAGCTTGAACGTGCTGTACTCGAAGAAGAACGGCGTGAAGAAGAAGCCAGGAAACAGGCAGAGTATGCAGCTAAATTACTAACGCTGCGTCAGCAATATGTTTTAAATATTGCGCAGAAGGTTGAAAATAACTGGTTGCGCCCGGCGACGAATATCGAAGGGTTCAGCTGCGATGTGATAGTGACGCAAACGATGAGGGGCGATGTAATAGATGTCCGATTACAATCTTGTGCTAACGATAATGCATTTCAACGCTCAGTGGAACGAGCGGTGAGAAAAGCTTCTCCTCTGCCATTGCCACCTAATCCGGACGTGTTTGATCGAGAAATTTATTTTACGTTCAAGCCTCGATCTTAATAAATGGTTAGAATAGCGCCGCAGAGTTTTTTAATATGAATCACAAGAAGTATAAATAACAAAGAATTAATGTAATGAAAAAAATAATAATTGGGTTACTTTGCTTGAGTTTTACTTCTGTGGCTCAAGCTGTTTTAAAAATTGATATTACCGAGGGATTTGAAGGTGCGCTGCCGATAGCGGTCGTTCCGTTCCAGTGGCATGGTAGTAGAAAATTAGTTAATGGTGATGTGTCTGCAATCATCGCTTCTGATCTGGCACGTAGCGGTAAGTTTTCTCCGGTCGCCGAAAAAGATTTAATCGCACGGCCTCACAAATTAGCTGACGTGCATTACAAAACCTGGCGTATCGCGGGAATGGATCATATCGTTATTGGCAGTGTGACTTTGCAGAGAGATGGAACATATCAGGTGGAATTTCGCTTGATCGATATTTTAAAAGCCAAACAAGTACTGGGTTATAGTTTTTCTGCAACCAAAGACACTATACGTACAGTCGCACATCAGATCAGTGATTATGTCTTTACCCACATAACCGGAATGCCGGGTGCATTTGGTACCCGCATCGCTTATGTGACAGTGAAAAGAAGTAAAAAGAATAGTAGCTCAAGGTTACAGGTATCAGATACGGATGGTTACAATCCGCAAACTTTGCTGACGTCTAATGAGCCGATCATGTCACCAGCGTGGTCACCAAATGGTGCAGAGCTGGCGTACGTCTCTTTCGAGAATGGACAGGCTGAAATTTTTACGCATAATGTACGCACTGGTGTCAGAAAGAGTCGTGCTAAGTATAAAGGCCTGAATGGTTCGCCCGCCTGGTCACCTGATGGTAAAAAGTTAGCCATCACCTTGTCTAAAGATGGAAATCCGGACATATATATCGTGAATTTAAAAGATAACAAGCTTAAGCGACTAACGAATCACTGGGCTATAGATACAGAAGCAGTATGGTTGCCCGATGGTAAATCAATTATTTATACATCAAGTCGTAGTGGTAAGCCACAATTATACAAACAATCTATCAGGGCTAATTCTCGGCCTGAACGATTAACTTATGAAGGTGGTTATAATGCCAGCGCCAGTGTTTCTGAAGATGGTAAACATGTTGCTTATGTGCATGGTGAAGGAAATATTTACCGTGTTGCAGTTTTAGAGCTTAAGACAAAATCATCAAGAATTTTAACGGATGGACCGCTTGATGAATCACCTGAATTTGCGCCAAATAACAGTATAATTTTGTTTGCTTCGCAGGAAAGACGAAAAGCTGTTCTTGCTGCGGTGTCTGTCGATGGGCGCCAGAAGCAACGTTTGGCGTTTACTGATGGTGAAGTGCGTGAGCCTTCCTGGGCCGCTGTTCGGCACTAGGGTATAGGGTAAGAGTATGTGTTTTTGGGGATGTGAAAGACAATTTAATAGTGAGGGTATTTAGATGAAAAAAATAATTTTTATAACAGCGTTAGCGTTATCTATCGTTGCCTGTGGCGACAGAATAAAACCAGATGGTGCAGTAGATGATGGAAGTTTTGCCGATGATCCTAATGGTGGTGCTACTGCAGGTGGTATCGATGGTGCTGCTGGTCTTGGCGGTACAGAGTTGGAAGGCGGGAAATTGGTATCGTATGAGGAAAATGCAATAAACGATCCTAACAACGTGCTTTCAGAGAAAATAGTTTATTTTGGTTTTGATAGTAACGCAGTAGGTGATGATTTTGTTGAGCTGGTCAAACATCATGGTAAATATCTTTCATTTAATGTTAATGCCAGCGTGCGCCTTGAAGGTCATGCAGATGAACGAGGTTCACGCGAATATAACGTTGCATTGGCAGAAAGTCGTGCTCAGGCCGTCAAACAGTTGATGCTGTATGAAGGTGCGGGTAACGAACAGATCTCTGTTATAAGCTACGGTGAGGAAAAACCTGCTGAATTTGGCCATGATGAAGAGTCAATGAGTCTGAATCGTCGCGTGGAAATTGTTTATCAATAATGATTCACGATTAATTAAACTTACTAACAAGATAAATGGGTATCTTTTTACTGTTACAGAACGTTAGTAAGAACTATGTGCTTTAGTGCAAAACTTTAATGTCATAATATTATTGTCATCCTGGCAGAAAATTGCTCCTGCATTTTCTGCATACATCCCATCCGTGGGAATAAACGGTAGTGAAGGATCTTATACGCCTGTCATATAAAGCGCACTGCACAAGATCCTTCACTACCGTTCAGGATGACAGAAATTAACATGTGATTAGTTCTTGATAAGAAGGGTTTCTCTATATAGTGAAGCAATTTTTAATTGCCATAAAACAACCTATGGACTGAAAATGCATAATGGTTGAGTATGTTTCAGTAATAACTAGTGGATATTAATAATATGAAATATCAGATAAATAAATACTGCTTCATCATTTGTGGCCTGGTTCTTACAGGTAATGTTTTAGCGGCAGATAACGGTCTTGCTGATTTGAATTACAAGCAGCGTATTCAGCGGCTTGAGCGTATGATGGATTCAGATGTCCTGCGGCAACAAACGCAAACCATGCAGTCGATGCGAGAAGATATTTCTGCATTGCGTGAACAGGTTGAGCAACAGCAATATGAACTTGAAAGCATGAAACAGCGACAGCGTAATTTATACCTCGATATAGATCGACGTATAAATAACGCTGAAGCGGGTAGCCGCAACAACGCGAAATTTGTTGCTCCGGTGCCACCGCCAAACGCCAAAGTAACTAATGCTGCAGCACCTGCTGGTGACGTTGATGGTCAGGATGCTTATTCAAAAGCCTTTACCTTGTTGAAAGAAGGTCAATATAAACGATCTATTGTAGCTTTTGAGAAATTTAAAACGAGCTATCCAAATAGTAAATATGCAGACAATGCGCAATATTGGTTAGGTGAAGCCAGCTATGTTTCACGTGACTATAAAAAAGCATTAACTGAATTTCAGCAGTTAGTCGCGCAATATCCGGAAAGCTCTAAAAATTCTGGTGCACGTTTAAAAATTGGTTATGTTTACTTCGAATTAAAGAACTGGCCTGCTGCTCGTGATGCTCTGCAGCAAGTTATTACCTTGTATCCCAATACAACGGTAGCTAAAAAAGCCAATGAGCGTCTGCAACGTATGAAGCGAGAAGGTCGTTAGTCGTATTCGTGCGTCGATTGTCTGAGTTATAACCTGTGTCGCAAACCGGTCTAAAAATTAGTGAAATATTTCATTCGTTACAGGGTGAAGCACGAAATGTGGGGCTGCCGACAGTTTTTGTACGATTAACTGGTTGTCCATTGCGTTGTGACTATTGCGATACCGCTTATGCTTTTACTGGCGGTGAGTGGATGGAGATCGAAACCATCCTTGATGAAGTTAAAAAATACAATACTTCGCATATCACTGTTACTGGAGGAGAGCCGTTAGCTCAGAAAAACTGCATCAAACTGCTTCAGCAACTTTGTGATCAGCGTTATGAGGTATCTTTAGAAACCAGTGGCGCCATTCTTGTCGATGCCGTCGATAAACGTGTTGTTAAAATACTTGATGTAAAAACGCCTGCTTCAGGTGAATCAGCAAAAAACAAATTTGAAAATTTCGCCTTACTAAAAACAGAAGATCAAATAAAGTTTGTTATCTGTGATGAAGATGATTATCGCTGGAGTAAGCAGGTCATGGATGAACATCAACTGCAAGATAAATGTGATGTTTTATTTTCACCGGCGCATGATCAGCTGGATGCAGCGACATTGGCGGACTGGGTGTTAAGGGATCAGCTTAAGGTCCGGTTTCAGATACAGCTGCATAAATACCTTTGGGGCGATAAGCCGGGCGTATAGTGTTTTTTAGTAGCAGATCGTTTTAATGACTAGTCACAGTAAATCATCAAATTCTATAAGCAAGCCTCGCGCTATCGTTTTGCTATCGGGCGGGCTGGATTCTGCCACGGTATTGGCTATAGCTAGCCAGAATTTTGAGTGCCATGCTTTAAGTTTTGATTATGGCCAACGCAGTTTGTCTGAGCTAAATGCGGCGAAAAAATTAGCAGATTGTTATGCCGTGAGCCACCAGGTGATTAAGGTTGATACAGGAGTAATGATTGGTTCTGCGTTGACTGATCAATCCATTGCCGTCCCGGAGCAGCTGGAAGAGGGGATACCGGTAACGTATGTGCCAGCAAGAAATACTCTGTTTCTATCACATGCTTTAGCTGTCGCTGAGGTGATATCGTCACAGGATATATTTATAGGCGTCAATGCAGTTGATTTTTCTGGATACCCGGATTGCCGTCCGGAATTTATACGTGCATTCGAAAGTATGGCGAACCTGGCAACAAAGGCTGGTGTCGAGGGGAAACGGTTGAATGTGCACACACCACTGATTGATAAAAGCAAGGCTGAGATAATCAGTATGGGCATGGAGTTGGGCGTTGATTACTCAGCAACGGTGTCGTGTTATCAGGCAAATGAACGGGGTGAAGCCTGTGGGTTGTGTGATTCTTGCCAATTGCGACGAAAAGGCTTTGAAAACGCGGCTGTTCCAGACCCGACTCGCTATTTTTAGTCTGATTTAGATTGTTTTTCGGTGTGACTACATGTATGATTCGCGCCTCTCGAAAAAGAATATTTGGGCCGTTAGCTCAGTTGGTAGAGCACCGGACTTTTAATCCGATGGTCGAGCGTTCAAATCGCTCACGGCCCACCATACAAAACAAAGACCTGGTTATTATGCCAGGTCTTTTTTGTTTCTGCCTCGTTAAGATGTGACTGCTATCAGTCGTCTGATAGATTGCTGCTTACATAATTAGGGCGTTTACATATTAGACGCCTTATATTCCAGATTGAATATCTTCTTCTGTATCAATGCAGATTTTGATTCGCCGGTTACCACTTCAACATTGTCTTCAACAGCCGAGATCAGGTAAAGCTCCAGGGAGTTCGCTGCAAGCCGGTAGTCCTTGCGTTTTTCGTATAGCGTGGCAAGGGTGTGGTGCATTTCCGCCCACCAGGGCGTGGCCTGAATAATGCGCCTGTACATGTCGATGGTGTTGTTAAGATCAGTGATATTTTTGATCTCGTTTTTAGTTTTGTTGGCAAAGTACGCGTCTTTATCCGCTTTGTCCGAAGCCGGTATCAGCTTTCCTATTTTCCAGTAGAGTTCAATAATCTTGCTTAGTGTGTCTGAGTCCTGCCAATGTTTAGATGATGATGCCATATAAAGCTCAAAGGCTTTTTTGTGATTGCCACTGCTTGATGCAGCTACAGCTGTTTTATAGTAGTTCTTTTTTTCAAGGATGACTGAATGGAAAGGGTGGTCCTTTAAAATATCTGCTGCTATAGAGGCAGGAACCGGCTTCACTGTAATGTTAACCTCCAGTTTTTCGAAAGCAGGCCTGGATGATTCGGCTGAATCAATATCTATCTCCTCCTGTGGCACCATTTTTTTTGATCGCAGTGCTTTGATGTTTACAGGGTAGCCAGGTTTCTGAATCTTTATTGTTTTGTTCAGATCGCTGGAATTTGCGACAGGCATGTTATTCAAGCTAGTTATGATGTCACCGGGTAGAAGTTTACTTTCCGTGTTTGGATTGTTATACACAAAGGAATCGATCTCTGCGCCATAGGTTTCGTTATTAAAGTAATCTACCGATTCCAGTCCTAGCCAGCCGCGATTCAGCAGTAAAGCAGCCATGCGTTTTTTGTCGCCAGTGCTATCAGCGATGGCAACCAGGTCTTCCCATGTGTCATAGTGTGGGAATTTTTCCTCTAACTGTTTAATAGCGGTGTATGATTTGTTCGTATTGCCAAGACCAAGGTGAGAAAAAGCCATTACCCGGTATGCCTGTATTTCAAAATCATCATTTTTTGGTTCGATGTGCTGTATCACATGGTGGACATCTGATAGTGCTTCATCGAACATGCCTTTATCCATGTAGCAGTAGCTGCGATGAAGATACGACATCCAGTCGGGCCCAAGTGCAATGTTCTGGTTGTAGAAAGTAATGGCGTTATCGCAATCAGAGGTTCGATAATAAGCATAACCGATATGATAGGTAATGGATTTTTGTAATTCAGCGTCTGAATTCAGTTGCGCGGCCTTGCTTAGTGAATCTATTGCCTCCTGGTACTGGTTTTTTTTGAGTTGGCTCATGCCCAGCCATAACCACGAATAACTATACTTTGGATCTTTGT
>DAOWFN010000067.1 GCA_030637945.1 Gammaproteobacteria bacterium | reverse complement strand
TACTGGCAAGAATCCACATTATGGCTGCATCAATATACTCAACCCACATGGACTGGTCCTCGCTTCAAAATTCAGTGATATTGCTGTTTACTTTACTGACCCTAAAGGGGTGCAATCATCGGCGTTTTCAGATTTCTGTCCGTCAGTTGTTCTCGAATGTGGACAGGCAAGCGACAAATCGGGTGAAGAGCACGCATTTTCTTACCTGGATACCATCTTACAGCTGGATGAATTATCATCACAGGACAGTAATAATCTAACGCTATATCACACGATTGCAAGAGTCACCATCCCGAAGGCGGTTACTATCGGCCACCATTCAAACGAAAATATCGGCGATATTATCTTAGACGAACGACTGGAAGATAAAAACTTCCACAATATTCAGCCAGGCACAGAATTTGCGGCTATTAATTCCGATAAAGAAAAACTAATCATCGTTAACAGTGAAAGCAGCGAAGACATTACCAGTGAATATATCGAAAGAAAAAACGATAAATTACTTTTTAAAAAACCAGTGACACTATCGATGTTCACCACTAACGAAAGAGCCATAAGACAGGATTGCGTCTGCTACTTTATGGAAGAGTTACACATTGGCTAAATATTAATAACCTATAATTAGTCTTGCTTAAATGCCAATTTTCCACTGCCTAAAAAAACGACTGCTAGTGCCGATAACAAATAGAACATCTGTAATTCGACGGACCAGCCACCGTGTTCAGACAGACTAAGAAAATCACCGCTGTGCGCTAAAAACAACGCTACCACCATATTTACGACAATTAGTAATCCACCAACTCGCGCTTGATACCCCACGATTACCATCAATGGCGCTACCACTTCACCTAGATAAACACCATACGCTAATACTGCCGGCAATCCGTTGGAACTTAACATTCCACTAATAAAATCTAACGACCCAGGGTGCATGATCTTTGCGATGCCATGAAACAAGATTAAACCACCGACACATAATCTTAGTATTAATTTGCCAGTATCAGGACTTAAAGAAGATAAAATCATCTTTGTCACCTCTCAGTAAAATCATTTACCACCATTATGTTCAATCTTAGTTAAAAGCCGGCTTAAATCAATAGCGCATTTCTGTTCTGCAACACACATTATTATTAATTAAATCTTCAGAACAACAACTTTCACTTAATGTAAGCTATGCTTAGTTAATACTAAATGCACAAAAATAAGAATTAAAATGAATAACATCAGCCTGCTCCTACCAAAAAATCGTCGCTCAGTATGGTCACCTGTACTGGAAACAGCTGACGAAGAACTATCCACACTCGTTGAAATACCACTATTAGGTAAAATCACCGCCGGTAAACCTATCGAGCGTGTAGAAACTGACGAAAAAATAAAAGTACCGGCCCATATGGTTCGCAAAGATACCTATGCGTTAAAAGTTTCAGGCCATTCCATGATCGACGACAATATTCAAGATGGCGACATCGTTATCATCGAGAGAAGACTCTCAGCTGAAAACGGGCAGTCCGTGGTCGCATTGATCAACAATGAACAGGTCACTCTGAAAAAGTTTTATATCGAAGCTGATGGTATTCGCCTGCAACCAGCCAACCCTGACATGGACGCCATCCTTCTTAAAAATGAGGAAGTAGAAGTACTTGGCGTAGTCACTGGCGTTATCCGAAAATTTGAATAGTCAGCAGCGATAACTGAAAACCTGAAGAGCTTGAGATTCACTTCTCAGGCTCTTTTTTATGGATTTCTGATTATTTTACAACGCCATAGCTGACTTTAAACACACGTAAAAGCTGTAAAAACATAGGGAGATAGTCATTGAATCTAATGGTAAGATTCGCCGTCTAGCTAAACAGCTGGGGAAATTGGTAAAAACAAGGCAAGCAATCAGACTAACTATCTGATTTTCAACAAAGTATATGAAAGTTCAAGTAAGCGAATTAATCGTAAAATATATGGAACGCCTTGGTATAGACACCATCTTTGGCATGCCCGGCGCTCATATACTGCCCGTTTACGACAATTTATACGATTCATCCATCCAGTCCGTACTTGCAAAACACGAACAGGGCGCCGCCTTCATGGCCTGTGGTTATACCCGAGCCTCAGGAAAGATCGGTGCCTGCATCACCACTGCAGGTCCGGGTGCCACTAACCTTGTTACCGGTATTGCCAATGCTTATGCTGACAAACAGGCGATCCTCATCATCACTGGCGAAACGCCGACCTACATATTTGGTAAAGGCGGATTACAGGAAAGCTCAGGTGAAGGCGGCAGCATTAACCAAAGCGCACTATTTGACAGTATTACAAAATATAACCGGGTTATCGAACGCACTGACTATCTGGAAAATGTCCTTAACCAGGTATCCAAAATCCTGTTGTCTGATAATTCAGGTCCTGTATTACTCAGTCTGCCATTTAATGTTCAAAAAGAGATGGTCGAACTCGATATCCTCGATAACATTGTTACAGAAAATAAATCAGCAACAACTAAGATAAATAATTCACAAGCATCACAACAGATCGATCACTTCGTTGACCTGCTCAAAGACAGTAATAGACCGGTCATCGTGTCTGGTTATGGTTGTATCAAGTCGGGTGCGCAGTCACTGGTTACCGAGTTAAGTCAATCGCTCAACATCCCTGTCACATCCAGCTTAAAAGGAAAAGGCACCATCAATGAATGTTCTGAACTATCACTCGGCAGCTTAGGCGTTACTTCGAGTGGTTACGCATTCGATTATATTGTAAAAAAATCAGATTTAGTCGTTGTTTTAGGTGCAAGTTTTAACGAACGCACTAGTTACTTATGGAACGATGAGCTTCTTGGTGATAAAAATGTCATCCAGGTGGACATCGATAGCGATCAGTTAAATAAAGTTTATCAGGCTGACCTCACGATCAATGCCGATATCAAACACACACTGGCCGACGTAATAAAAAAACTCGAATCACAGACGTTACAGAAAAAACAATTAGAAAATATTATCGATTATAAAAACAATTTTGAAAATAAAGCCTC
>DAOWFN010000107.1 GCA_030637945.1 Gammaproteobacteria bacterium | reverse complement strand
GTTTAGCATCGCACATATCAATCAGGTCTATACGATGTATCGTGGTGCACTTATGAACGGCGAAGCGAGTCCGGGTAGCGAAAGTCTTGATACCGCTTTAGTAACAGAAAATGAGATCCCGTGGAAAGATATCGCATTTCACGTGATAACTGAAACCTTGAAGCTTTATTATGAGGACAAAAAGCAGGGGCGTTTTAAAACTCACTATGGCGATATTTTCAAACAGGATGACGGTTCATATACGGTTAATTATTTTTGATGAATCGTGTTAATTCTCTGCATACAGGGAATAGTGTATGAGTATTTGTGACTTGATCAAATGTTACTGGTTTGAATGTTGCCAGTAAACGTTATTGTCTGTCGTGGTGCTAGATTAAAAATTAATCTGTAAAAATTTAACTCATTTTCTAGCGAATGGATGATTGTTTCGGCTTTTCTGAAACCATGTTGTTCACCTTCGAAATATTGTGCCGCCACTGTTAAACCTTTTTTGCTTAACAGATCAAACATTTTTTCAGCTTGCTCTTTTGGCACGACTTTATCTTCGATTCCCTGAAAAAAGATAACAGGGCAATCGAGTTGTTCGGCGCTGTTGATCGGAGAGCGTTGTTGGTAGAGGGTTTTGGCTTCGGGGTAAGGGCCAATGAGTCTGTCAAGATAACGAGATTCGAATTTATGTGTATCACTTGCCAGGCTGGTTAACTCGGATATGCCATAGTAGCTAGCGCCGGCAGAAAATATCTGTTCGAATGTTAACGCGGACAGTACGGTGTAACCACCGGCGCTGCTGCCTCGAATAATTAAGTGATTTTTATTGGCTAGTCCTTTTTTAACTGCGTATAACGCAGCATCGCAGCAATCTTCTACATCGAGAACCCCCCATTTGTTATCAAGGCGTAAACGGTAATCTTTGCCATATCCTGTGCTGCCACTGTAATTGACATCGAGTATTGCGAAACCACGAGATGTCCAGAATTGTTTTTTTGGATCCAGAGCCGTGCTGCTTTGACCTGTGGGTCCACCGTGTGAAATAACGATTAACGGTGGTGTTTCGTTTTCATCCGGGTGATAGTCAGGGTTGGTTGGAGGGTAATAATTGGCATAGACAATCTGATCGTGCCGGTTTTGAAATGTAATGACCTCTGCCTGTGAGTAGTGCGCCGGCGAAAGAGGTATCTGGCAGGTCGTTTTAATAACGGATGCCGCCGTTAAAGATAAACCTCCTGAATCCATCGTCGCTGAAATTAATTGTGGGAAACTTAAGCTCGATGCAGCAACAAAACAAATTTTATTTTTCATGGCAACTATTGAGCTAAATTCTTGCCATGTCGTAGCTATGTCTGTGAGTTCAGGCTTGTTTGTCAGTGTTAGTATTGCCAGTGTTTTTATGCTTTGCCGCTGGTAACAGCAAATGATCTGGCTGTTACTGATAAATGCATAACTGGATTGAGCGAACACCCATTGCGGCAGACCGAATTCTTTTTTACCTTCGGTAAGTTGTTCACTTTTTTCTACGGAGTCAGTTTCAGCATAACGGTATAGATGCCACCATCCAGTATCATCCGAGATGTAATATAAAATATTATCAGGTGACCATTGTGGCTGAAAAACAGAAACCTTGTCATTCCCGGCAACATGTTTTTTATTGTGTAAGCGACTATCGCCGTCGATGTCAGCTAACCATAATTGATTGCCGTCCCACGGCATATTTGGATGATTCCATGTTTGCCAGCATAGCTGTGAGGCTGAAGAATTTAATCTGGGGCTGGCATAAAAATCATTACCTTCCACAAGCGTTGATATTTTGCCATCGGTGACGTCGATACTTACGATAGTATTGCTTACGCTACTTTTATCGTGAGTTTCGCATACTGCTATAAGTCGTTGATGGTGTCTGTCATAGCTGAAGTCAGCATAGCGGTGATTTTTGTTATTGGTGATTCGTGTGATCTGGTGGTTTGCGATGCGGTAGATATCCTGGTCGCTATCATTAACAAAAAATATTTGCTCATCGTCTGCGCAGTAGCTGCCGCCACCATATTCGTGTACACGAGATCGTGCACTATGAGGTGCTGGCAGGATATCGGAGGTTTTGTCCTTTGTTTTTTGAACGATAACGCAGCGACCATTTTCTGTTGGTCTGCGTTCAATATAATAGAGAGAGTTTTTTGTTAGTCTGGATTCATCGATAGATATACTGTCACTGGCGATTAACTCAGCAGAAATCGCAGAGGGCCAATTACCAAAACTCATAGTTGTGTTATTGCTGTTAGTTCGCTGTTCGGTCATGAATTTAGAAAATAGTCTGATAAGAGGTGATAATAATAGAAAATAGTGAAGGATATCGCTATTCTAATAACTATAAGGGTTGGTTTGCATTATAATTAATACCTATGGTTAATTCTTTACCTGATGGGTTGCAACGGAGCGTAAAAGCGTGTTATTAGACATTGCTGGCGGACTGGTAGTCGGCGGTATTTTGTTACTGGTTGTTGGCATTTTTATCGCACGGCAATACACCCTGCGTGCCAAGCTTGTTACGGCATTCCTTCTTATCGTACTGGCATCATTAACGGTTTTAGCTGTGCTTGATGGTTACATGATGAGCAAGAACCTGTCAGAAGGTGCGAATAAAGCCTTGAGTTCAGCAGCCAGAAACTACGCGACTAGAATTGATCAATTTAATCGTCAGAACTCATTGTTTTTAAAAACCGAGGCTAATCTGCAGGCGATCAATCTATTTATTACTAGAAAAGCGGCGCCGCCATTTAATCGTCAGGCATTACTAGAAATCTTGCGTGCACTCAAGTCCAGGCAAAACGAGATTATTACTTCATATGCGATATTAAACACCGAAGGAATCAATATACTTGATACGGTTTCGGAAAATATCGGGATCGATGAAAGTAAACAGAGATATTTTAGTAAATTAAGTACTAATAGTCAGTTAGGGACTTACCGGTCACCGATCATCTTTGATGGCCAGCAACCTGTCATCGTATTCAGTAGTGCGATCAATGATCTATCTGGAAAGTTAATCGGTGTTTTGAGGGCGAAGTATAACGCCTCGATTCTCACCTCGCTGTTTGATCGAACTAAAGGTATGGTCGGGCAGGGCTCATTTGCCGTTTTACTGGATGAAAACAACCTTCGCCTGGTGCATGGCAGACGAAGTGATCTTAAATACACGCTTGCTACAGTAGAAAGTAAAAAAGCTTTGTGGAGGTTGATAGGGAATAAACGTGTACCTAAAAACACATCTATGGCATATGTCGAGCGGCCTGAGTGGAACGAGAAAATTCAATCTGTCAGTGTCAGCTCACCTATCATAGAGACCCAGTTTTATGGTCTGGGTGTGGCGGTATTTTCTTCGGCTGTGGTCAAGCTGGACACTGCCCCGTGGACGATCATTGTCTCTTTGCCACAGAGTGTGTTTTTAGAACCGGTAGTAGCACAAACGCAGAATGCATTAATTTTAGTTGTTGCCATCGTGATTATTGTCGTATTGATAGTGATGGCGGCCACTCAATTATTATTAGGCCCTATTAAACGTTTAACAATGGTGGTTAAAAAAATTGCAGAGGGTGATTTTAAGGCGAAAGCAAATATTGAGGCAGACGATGAGATAGGAAGTCTGGCAAATGCTTTTAATGAGATGACGGAAAACATTAATGACCTGATCGTGGATCTGGAAGATGAGGTCGGTAACCATAAACTTACGGCAGAAAATTTAAATAAATTATCACAGGCGATCGAGCAGAGCCCGGTTTCTGTGATGATTACAGACCTTGATGGGGTCATAGAATATGTTAACCCACAACTCTGTAAGATTTCGGGTTATACAGAAGAGGATCTGTTAGGGCAGAATCCACGCATTTTGAAGTCTGACCATACCACTGAAATACAGATTAAAAACATGTGGAATACCATTATTTCAGGTCATTCATGGAGCGGTGAGTTATATAATAAAAAGAAAAATGGTGCCCTGTTTTGGGAGAACGTTACTATCTCTCCGATTAAGAATAAAGAAAACCAAAGCACACATTATCTTGCCATCAAGGAAGATATCTCTTTGCGCAAAGATTATGAAGAGCGGTTATTGTACCAGGCCAGCTACGACAAGTTGACCGATCTGCCGAATCGCACATTGGCTTATGACCGTATTCAGCAGGCGATCGCTAACGCGATAAGAGAAAATAAACAGATCGCGATGTTGTATATGGACTTCGATCATTTTAAAAATATTAATGACACCCTTGGTCATAGTGCAGGCGATGAGTTCCTGAAGTATATGGCTGGCAGGCTGAGGTCCTGTGTCCGTGATTTTGATACGGTGGCACGGTTAGGCGGTGACGAGTTTTTAATTATGTTTGTCGAGATCGATGAAGGTCATGAGGGTCAAACAGTTTCCTTCGAAGATATCGTCAGACATAAAACTGAGGAGATATTAGAGCGTGTCGCAAAACCCTGCGTGATACAGGAGATGGAGTTTTCTGTGACCGCAAGCGTGGGCATCGCTATCTTCCCACAAGATGGCGATGATCCTCATGTGTTATTGAGAAATGCGGACACAGCGATGTACAGGAGTAAACGTAAGGG
>DAOWFN010000161.1 GCA_030637945.1 Gammaproteobacteria bacterium | reverse complement strand
GGGTCACCAACGGCTGTTACTGCACTTATCGGTACAGCGCCGAAACTGGCAGGTTTTGCCATGATTATGCGTCTGATGGTTGAAGCTTTAGGTGGTTTGCAGACTGACTGGCAACAGATGTTGATCGTACTGGCCGTTTTATCACTGGCAGTTGGTAATATTATTGCGATAGCGCAAACCAACCTGAAACGCATGCTGGCATATTCCACTATCTCACATGTTGGATTTATTTTGCTAGGGATTCTGGCGGGTACAGCAGATGGTTATTCTTCTGCTATGTTCTACACCATCTCTTACGCCATGATGTCCTTAGGTGGTTTCGGCGTTATCATGTTGTTGGCGCGTCAGGGTTTTGAAGCAGATAATATCGATGATTTAAAAGGCCTTAATCAGCGCAGCCCCTGGTACGCCTTCATTATGATGATCCTGATGTTGTCTATGGCAGGTGTTCCACCAACAGTCGGATTCTGGGCAAAACTTGCTGTCCTGTCAGCCGTCGTCAACATTGATATGGTGTGGATGGCAATTATCGCGGTATTTTTCTCTATTATTGGTATTTTCTATTATTTGCGTATCATTAAAGTGATGTATTTTGATGATGCAGAAGATACGCAGCCACTAGAATGTGCTCGTGATATGCAAATAGCATTAAGCACCAATGGCCTGGCCATCCTTGCTCTGGGTTTTTATCCAGCGGCTCTAATGTCGCTTTGCGTGTCAGTTTTTAACTAGCTAAAAACTATATTATCCGCAGATGAATGCAGATAAACACAGATAGAAACTTAGATTTATTAGATTTTTTTCTGCGTTCATCTGCGGATAAATTGTTTTTTTTTATATTTTCCGGATATTCGACTCAGCATCTTGCAATTCCCCTTGTAAGTCCGTAATATTCGCGTCTTGTTGTTGCGGGGTGGAGCAGTCTGGCAGCTCGTCGGGCTCATAACCCGAAGGTCGTAGGTTCGAATCCTGCCCCCGCTACCAAAAATTTATCGAGTTTGTAACAGGAAGCAGTGTTTAGGGCTTCGGGTTATGAGCCCGACGAGTAGTCGGCCTCATGGTTTATTACCCTGGGGAAGGTCTCAGGTTTAAATCCTGCCCGCCACTACCAAAATTTGTTTTCCTGGTAGCGTAGCTATATGTAGGCGGAATTTCGCATATTTAGCGATTAGCCAGGAATTTTGGAAAGGCTCCGTTTACGGGGCCTTTTTGTTACTGATGAAAAATTTGTTGTGGTCACACAGACGAGTTGTATGAGACGAGATCAAACGCATTTGTGGGAATTATTTGAGCCGGTTGTAAGTGGTATGGGGTATGACTTGATTGAAATCGAGCATTTTCCAAACCCTAAACATGGTGTGTTGCGTCTTTATATCGATAAAGAAGACGGTATCAAGGTTGAAGATTGTTCCAGTGTGAGCCGACAGATCAGTGCGTTGATCGATGTCGAAGACCCGGTACGTGGTCAGTTTAATCTGGAAGTGACATCACCGGGTTCTGATCGGCCATTAAGGCGATTAAAAGATTTTCAGCGTTTTACCGGTTCGTTGGTTAAGTTAAAAACAGCGATGCCGCTGGAAGGTCAACGCAACTTTAAAGGCCGGTTGCTGGAAGCCAGTGAAGAAACAGTTGTTATAGAAACAGATACAGAAGAACTTAGTTTGCCGATGAATGTCATCGAAAAGGCGCGCATCGTTCCTGAGTTCGAAGTGAAGAAGAAATAGTTAAGTTTTATTGTTACTTGATAAACATTGTTTGTTAAATAGTTATTTGATGAGGGTTTAAACCATGAGCAAGGAAATTCTCTACGTTGCAGATGCCGTTTCTAATGAAAAAGGCGTTGATAAAGAGATTATATTTGAGGCCATCGAGGCAGCTCTTGCTACAGCTACACGTAAGAAAAACGGTAGAGATATCGAAGTGCGTGTAAGTATTGATCGTGAGACCGGTGAGTACGATACCTTTCGCCGCTGGCTGGTTATCGATGCTGAGACGCCGATGGAGAACCCTTTAGGTGAGATTACACTCGAAGCTGCGCAGATAGATGAACCTGAGATCGAGGTCGGCGCTTATGTTGAAGAGCAGATCGAATCAGTCGAGTTCGGTCGTATCGCAGCGCAGACGGCGAAACAGGTAATCGTTCAAAAAGTTCGTGAAGCAGAACGTGAACGTGTTGTGGAAGCTTATTCCGGCCGTGAAGGCGAGCTGGTTATGGGCACAGTGAAACGTGTAGAACGTGGTAACGTGCATCTGGATCTGGGCAGTGGTGTTGAAGCTTTTATTCCTAAATCAGAGATGATTCCTCGTGAAGCGGTACGCCCTGGTGATCGTCTTCGTGGTTATTTAAAAGAAGTGCGTTCAGAAACACGTGGTCCGCAATTATTTATCAGTCGTACGGCTCCCGAGTTTCTGGTCGAGCTGTTTAAACTTGAAGTTCCTGAAGTCGATCAGGGCCTGATTGAAATATTGGGTGGTGCACGTGACCCTGGGTCACGCGCAAAAATCTCTGTGAGATCGCTCGATAGCCGTATCGATCCTGTTGGTGCCTGTGTCGGTATGCGTGGTTCTCGTGTGCAATCTGTCTCTAATGAGATCGGTGGTGAACGGGTAGATATTATTTTATGGGATGACGATTCTGCGCAATTTGTGATCAATGCTATGTCACCTGCAGAAGTGCTTTCTTTATCTATCGATGAAGAAGCTAACAGCATGAATGTTGCAGTGGAAGAAGAAAAACTTGCCATGGCTATTGGCCGTGGCGGTCAAAACATTCGTCTGGCCAGTGAATTAACTGGTTGGGTATTGAATGTTATGACTGAGCAGGAAGCGGAAGCAAAAACTGCAGAAGAGGGTGCTAAGTATCTTGAAGTATTTACCAAACACCTGGATGTGGATGCTGAAGTGGCTGAGATACTAGTCGCAGAAGGGTTCTCTACTATTGAAGAAGTTGCCTATGTACCTGAAGCTGAGTTATTAAATATCGAAGAGTTTGATGAAGATATCGTTGCTGAGTTGCGTAATCGTGCTAGCGACTACCTGTTAACGCAAGCGATCATGACGGAAGAAGTGCTGGAAGAAAATAAACCGCAGGAAGATCTGTTGACGATGGACGGTATGGATATGGAACTTGCAAACACACTGGCCTTAAAAGGTGTCTGTGCGATGGAAGATTTAGCAGAGTTGGCCGTTGATGAATTAATGGAAATTGAAGGCATGGATGAAAAACGTGCATCTGAATTAATTATGACTGCACGTGCCCCATGGTTTGCTGAAGAAGCTGAAGTTCAGACCGAAGTGTAAACTAAAAAAACAATACGACTGACAATAATCACAAAGATCATTTATTGAGATAATTTATGGCTGAAGTAACAGTAAAACAACTTGCAGGTGTCGTAGGCACGCCCGTTGAACGTTTGCTTAAACAAATTAAAGAAGCGGGTCTGGAGATTGATAAGCCGGATGCATTAATCTCTGATGCAGATAAGATGACTCTATTAGGTTTTTTAAGAGGTCAGCATGGTAAAAGTGACGTTAGCTCGGACAGCAAACCTCGAAAAATAGCATTGAAGCGTAAGTCGGTAAGTGCGGTAAAAGTTGGCGGTAGAGGTGGCGCATCTGTTGAAGTTCGCCGTAAACGTACAATTACCCGCCCGGCTGAACAAACGCCTGATGTGGTAGCGGATACACAACAGGAAACGCCAAGTGAAATTACCGAGCTGGAGAAACTTCGTGTTGATCAGGCGCAGCGAGAAACCGCTCGTGAGCAAGAGCGTGAGCTGAAACGCGAGCGTGCCGAAAAGCGTGAGCAAGACCAGTTGGCAGAAGATGCACGTTTAGCCGAAGTTAAAGCGAAGGCCGAAGTCGAAGTAAAACAAAAAGACGAAATATCCGGTAAGGCATCGAAAGGAGCCGCTGCTGTAAAAGAGAAAGCGCTTACTCCTGATGAATTGCAGGCGCAACAGGCGCGTGAGCAAAAATCAACGTCGAAAAAACATAAAGGCGAACATAAAGATAAAAGTACTTTATATGGCCGTAAAGAGTTACATGTCTCTACCGGGAAGAGCGGTAGGCGCCATAAGAAAAAAGGCAAAGTAGCGAGAAGGTCCGCCACTGCCGCCGATGCTAAACATGGTTTTGAAAAACCGGTTGAAGCTATCATTCATGATGTAACCGTGCCAGAAACCATTACTGTCGATGAGCTTGCTAAACACATGTCGATGAAAGCAGGGGAGCTTATTAAAGTCTTGATGCAGATGGGTGTAATGGCGACGATCAATCAAGTTATTGATCAGGATACTGCGGTACTGGTAATCGAGGAGCTGGGGCACAACGCAATTGTTGTCAATGAAGACGATTACGAAAAGGAATTACTTGCACGTGATACATCTGATCTGAAAGTTGAAACACGTCCTCCTGTAGTGACTATTATGGGGCACGTCGATCATGGTAAAACGTCACTGCTGGATTACATCCGTTCATCAAAGATTGCCGCTGGCGAAGCGGGTGGTATCACACAACACATCGGTGCGTATCATGTAGATACCGATAAAGGTGTTATTACCTTTTTAGATACACCTGGACATGCAGCGTTTACTGCGATGCGTGAACGTGGTGCCAATGCGACCGATATCGTTATTATTGTTGTGGCTGCTGATGATGGAGTTATGCCGCAAACGATCGAAGCGGTTCAACATGCTAAAGCTGCCGAAGTGCCTATCATTATCGCAGTAAATAAAATGGATAAAGAAGGTGCAGACCCTGACCGGGTAAAAACTGAATTGGGTAATTATGAGATCATCCCTGAAGAATGGGGTGGTGATAATATCTTCGTCAATGTTTCTGCGCTAACAGGTGAAGGTGTTGATTCTTTGCTCGATGCGATCTCTTTACAGGCAGAACTGATGGAGATACAGGCGGCATCTGAAGGCCTGGCCAAAGGTGTGGTTCTGGAAGCTGCATTAGATAAAGGTCGTGGTGTGACTGCTACCGTATTAGTACAGGAAGGCACACTTAAAAAAGGCGATATCATGCTTGCCGGTGAAGATTTTGGCCGTGTTAGAGCATTGTTTGATGAGTTTGGTAACAGTATCGAAACGGCTGGGCCATCGATGCCGGCTGTTGTGATCGGTCTATCGAATACGCCAAACGCCGGTGATGAGATGCAGGTCTTGTCTGATGAGCGTACTGCACGAGAGGTATCACGAAATCGTCAGGATAAAGCGCGTGATATGCGTCTCGCTACGCAGCAGGCAAACAAACTGGAATCCATGTTTTCGCATATGGAGTCTGGTGAAGTTAAAAAACTAAATATTCTATTAAAAGCCGATGTCCAGGGTACCTTGCATGCGATCAGTGATTCATTGCATAAATTAGTTGCCGACAATGATGAAGTAGACGTGCGTATCATTGGTTCAGGTGTGGGCGGCATCAATGAAACAGACATCAGTCTGGCGGCAGCCTCTAACGCTATCGTCATCGGTTTTAACGTTCGTGCAGATGCTGCAGCACGTCGTGCATCTTCAGAACGTGGTGTAGAACTCAACTATTACAGCATCATTTACGAATTGATCGACGAAGTAGCTAAAGCGTTGACGGGTATGCTTAAAGCAGAATTCCGCGAGCAGATTATTGGTATGGCTACGGTTCAGGAAGTATTTAAATCGCCTGTTTTTGGACAGGTCGCGGGCTCGCTGGTGACAGAAGGTGTAGTTCGAAAAGATTCACCTATCCGTGTGTTACGAGACAACGTTGTTATTTTTGAAGGCGAGCTCGAATCATTACGCCGCTTCAAAGATGATGTTAAAGAAGTTAACAGTGGTACTGAATGTGGTATCGGTGTGAAAAATTACGAAGTAAAAGTCGGTGATCAGATAGAAGTCTTTGAGCGTGTAGAAGTCGAGCGCACGCTGTAGCACTTTTATTGATAGTTAAATGGTTAGTAATTTTTTGACGCTAAGATGTAATTGCTCAGATGCCTAGAGAGTTTCTACGTAGTGACCGCATGGCGGAGCAAGTTCGTCGTGAGTTGGCAGAGATCGTTCGCGATGAGATTAAAGATCCGCGATTAGGTTTTGTATCGTTTACTGAGGTGCGTATGAGTCGTGATTTAAGTCACGCTGTTATCTACTGTTCATTTTTTAATTCCGAGCAACAGAATGAAGCTGTCGACGTGTTAAATCGTGCGGTCGGTTTTATTCGTAAAGAAATTGGCCGCCGCATTCGTGCGCGTATCGTGCCTACCTTAAAATTTGTAATCGATGAAAGCGTTACACGTGGTGTGGCGATGGATGATCTGATCAGTGAAGCCATTAAAAGCGATAACAAAAATAGCAGTGATGAAGAGAGTGAATAATTTTGGGTAGACGTAAAAACAAAGGCCGTAATGTTAGTGGCGTATTGTTACTGGATAAACCACAGGGCTGCAGTTCAAATCATATTTTGCAAAAGGTTAAACGTTTGTTCGCTGCTGCCAAGGCCGGGCATACAGGAAGCCTGGATCCGCTTGCGACGGGAATGCTGCCGGTATGTTTTGGTGAAGCGACAAAAATTTCTGCATTTTTACTGGATTCTGACAAACGTTATCACCTCAAATGCCAGCTTGGCGTTAGTACGACCACGGGTGACGCTGAAGGCGAAGTGACGGAGACACAGGATGTTTCGTCAATAACCGAACAGGATGTTAGAGCCGTATTGCCAGAATTTATCGGTGAGATCGAACAGATACCACCGATGTATTCAGCGTTGAAACATAATGGTGAACGTTTATACAATCTGGCAAGACAAGGTATAGAGGTCGAGCGTAAGGCGAGAAGCGTCACTATTTATGACATCGAATACATTTCGCTATCTACAGATGAACAGCAGCGGCTTATCCTGGAGCTGGAAGTTGCTTGTTCAAAGGGGACTTATGTACGTACTCTGGCTGAAGATATCGCGAAAAAATTACACTGTGGTGCTCATATTACCGCTTTGCGCCGACTAAGTGTTGGTCCGTATTCGGGTGAAATGCTTACTATCGAACAGCTAACAGCACTGTCAGAAGAAGGGTTTGAGGCTCTTGATGCCTGCCTGCAGCCGATAGATAGCGGTGTTGCAGACTGGCCTGACGTGCACCTGGGTTCGGATGCCGCCTTTTATGTGCGCCAGGGCCAGCCCGTTTTGGTCCCGCATGCACCCACCCAGGGCTGGGTTCGCATCTATGATCAGAGCCATTTTTTAGGTTTGGGTGAGATTCAGGATGACGGAATGGTTGCACCGCGTCGCATGATACGCGCAGTGTGATACAATTGCGTGACTAGGCTGGTTGTTTAAGTCGTAGATTAATCATTTCCTGTTCTGTAACCCCGAGTGGTGCAGGAAATTAAAAACTTATTGGGGCGATTATCATTTTGGCTGCAAATATGTCTCTGAAATGATTAAAAATTCTTTTATAAACAACACTTCTGTGTTGCTTTGATTAGTGATAAAATCGCCCTCTTTTTTAGCAGTGCCCATCATTTGGGTCATAATTTAGTTCGGAGTATTCATGGGTTTATCGACCGCAGAAAAAGTCGAAGTTGTTTCAAAATACCAGCAAAAAGAAGGAGATACAGGTTCTCCTGAAGTTCAGGTTGCGTTATTAACAACTCGCATCGTGCAATTAACAGAGCACTTTAAAGAACACAAGCACGATCATCATTCACGTCGTGGTTTATTGCGTATGGTTAACCAGCGCCGTAAATTGCTTGATTACCTTAAAGGTAAGAATGTTGACCGTTATAAAGAGTTAATTTCTAGCCTTGGCCTGCGTCGATAGACAACAGTCAATAAATAGAAGCCACTGAGTCGTTAATTCAGTGTTTATAAGCTTTTTACCATCTAATTAGACAAACATCCGGCCAGTCGAATGATTGGATCAGATTTGGGAATAAATAAAGTGATACCTACAGCAATTAAAAAATCATTTCAGTACGGCGATCTAACAGTAACGATGGAAACGAGTGAAATCGCTCGTCAGGCATCCGGTGCTGTGATGATTAGCATAGGCGACACAGTTGTTTTTGTTACTGTGGTATGTTCTAAAGAGTCAGAAGAGGGCAGAGATTTCTTCCCGATGACGGTTAATTATCAGGAACGTACTTACGCTGCTGGTAAAATTCCTGGTGGTTTCTTCCGTCGAGAGGGACGTCCGAGTGAAGCAGAGATATTAACCTGTCGCTTGATCGACCGTCCGATCCGTCCTTTATTCCCAAAAGGTTTTACTAACGAATGTCAGATCGTTGCTACCGTGGTTTCTATGAGTGGCGATATCGATCCTGAGATTCCAGCAATCCTTGGTGCTTCTGCGGCGCTATGTATTGCTGGTGTGCCTTTTGCAGGTCCTCTGGGTGCAGCACGTGTTGGTTATAAAGATGGTGAGTACTTATTAAACCCAAATAAAGAAGCGCTTGAAACATCCGATCTTGATCTTGTGGTTGCCGGTACTGAAGAAGCCGTATTGATGGTTGAATCTGAAGCTAAGATGCTTTCAGAAGAGGTGATGCTCGGTGCTGTCATGTTCGGTCATGAGCAGATGCAAGCAGCCATTACTGCTATCAATGAATTTGCAGCAGAAGTTGGCAATCCTAAGTGGGAATACGCTGTACCTGCAGTAGAAGAAGAGTTGGCGGCTAAAGTGGCTGAAACAAGCTCAACAGCCATTGTTGATGCATACCAGATTGCTGAAAAGATGGCGCGCCAGGACGCTGTTAAAACAGCGAGACGTGCGGCTGTTGAAGCGCTGGAAACAGAAGACGGCTGGTCAAAAGATGCGATTAAAGGCGTCTTCGGTAAATTAGAGAAGAAACTGGTACGTGCGCGCTATATCGCGGGTGAAAAACGTATCGACGGTCGTACTACCTCAGATGTCCGTGCGATCACTGTACGTACCGGCGTACTACCGCGTACTCACGGTTCAGCACTGTTTACTCGTGGTGAAACGCAGGCACTGGTTGTTACCACATTAGGTACAGCACGTGATGCACAGATTATCGACGCGCTGGAAGGTTCATACCGCGAACCGTTCATGCTGCATTACAATTTCCCTCCGTACTGTGTTGGTGAAACCGGCATGGTTGGTTCGCCAAAACGTCGTGAGATCGGTCATGGCCGCCTGGCGAAACGTGGTGTATTAGGTGTTATGCCATCGGAAGAAGATTTCCCATACACCATCCGTGTGGTATCAGAGATTACAGAGTCAAACGGTTCGAGTTCTATGGCTTCGGTCTGTGGTACCAGTCTTTCATTGATGGATGCTGGTGTACCGATCAAAGCACCTGTTGCCGGTATCGCCATGGGTCTGATCAAAGAAGGTGATGATTTCGCTGTTCTTTCTGACATCCTGGGTGACGAAGATCATCTTGGTGACATGGATTTTAAAGTGGCCGGTTCAGCTGACGGTATCTGTGCATTACAGATGGATATCAAGATCACCGGTATCACTAAAGAGATTATGGAAAAAGCACTGGAGCAGGCAAAAGGTGGTCGTAACTTTATCCTTGGTGAGATGAACAAGGTGATTTCTGAAACCAATACTGAGATGTCTGAGTACGCACCTCGCTACCTGAATATCAAAATTCATCCTGATAAAATTCGTGATGTTATCGGTAAAGGCGGTGCAGTGATTCGTGCATTGACCGAAGAGACCGGTGCCATGATTGATATCGATGACGACGGTAACATCAAAATTGCGTCAAGCGATCTTGCTGCTGCTGAAGAAGCTAAAAAACGTATCGAACAGATCACTTCTGATGCTGAAGTCGGTGTGATCTACAACGGTACAGTGAAGAAGATTATGGATTTTGGTGCTTTTGTTGAAATCCTGCCTGGTAAAGATGGCCTGGTTCACATCTCTCAGATCAGCGAAGAGCGTGTTGAGAATGTAAGCGATAAGCTATCTGAAGGTGACGTTGTTAAAGTTAAAGTATTAGAGATTGATCGTCAGGGTCGTATCCGCTTGAGCATGAAGGAAGTGGAAGAAGCTGTCGCATAAGCATCTATCTAAATGATGTTTATAAAAAAGGAGCTTTGGCTCCTTTTTTATTGCCCGTATTTTATTGATGGATAATGCTTTGAATAATAATGGTTTTTGTGGTTTAAAAGTGACAATCACCTCATATGGACTACACTCACTGGAACAATAAAAACATGGGGGTCTAATATGGCTATAACAATAAAAACCATTTGCGGCGTAACCGTAACTAATTTAATCATTCTTGGATCAGTTGGTTGTTCTAATACACCCGCGCCATGGACACAGCAAGATGATTCACCATGGGGGGCGAAGCATGAAGCTGAAGCTCAAAATGCTGCATATGATCAAGCAGTTTTAGATGCGTCATTAAATGATTTAAATGATCCGGTGTTATTGGCAGATCCAGATCCAGAGCCTGTTGTTATGCAGGCACCTGAGGCGGCGCCAGCGCCTGAGCTGATAACGCCTGTAGTGATCGAAGAAGAGCCTGAAGTGGTCGAAGAAAAGCCTGCTACACAAGATATAATGGCCATGCTCAGTACTAACTATGCGGTACAGGTTTTTGCAGGCTCTACCGTTGGAAGTGTCGAGAAATTCAAAACAAATAAAGATGTAGCTGATCTGATGACTGTAAAAACAGATCGTTCAGATTCTATCCTTTATGTGCTGGTTGACATACACTCGAATCGTGCAGAAGCAAATACAGCAGCAGCAGCTTTGGCAATTAAAACAGGTTCTAAACCCTGGGTACGCTCCTTAAGCGGATTACAGAAAATAGTTGCTCAATAAGTTAAGTAGATTGTTGTGAAAAGGCCGGTTTTCCGGCCTTTTTTTATGTCCGCAAGAAAATTATTAGTCATTTTATGAGAAAATTGTATAACGAGAACTTAATAAATAAGTGTCTAAATGAAAGCAGACCTTGCAACTAATTTGTTGTAGTATTTGTCAAATTTTGTAAGTTTGTTCCTGTGTTTTACCATGCTCAAAGGATTAGATATGAGAACTCAATCAAGTATGATGTCATTAATTAAAACATCATTCCTGATATTTACCGTATTAAATATTGCCGCATGTGGTCAGCTGCTTGCTAATGCCAAAAAAGAATTTGCTCAGGACTTGTCCGCTACGATATTAGAGTCTGACGACCCTGAGACGATTAAAAAGGCTGTGCCGTCTTATCTCTTACTGCTGAGTACCATGATTAAAGGTGACCCGGATAATCCGGATTTACTCGAGTCAGGCGCACAATTGTATGGTGCTTATGCTTCTGGTTTTACCGATAGCGCTGAAAGTAAAAGAGCACTGGCTAATCGCGCTTTCGAATACGCCAGTCGTGCGATGTGTATAAGAGATGATAACTTTTGTGATGCTAAAAGTATCTCTTATTTCGAATTTGAAAAACGGCTAGCTACTATTGAGAAACCTCAAGCTGAGTCGTTGTTTGTTTTTGTTAGCAGTTGGGCCGGTGTTATCGAAGCAAATAGTGCAGACTGGAACGCTGTGGCAGAGTTACCGAAAGTGAAGGCTGGTATACGATGCGTACTGGAAACTGATGAAACGGTTAGTAACGGTAATGCACATCTTTATATGGCAATGATGGAATCATTATTGCCACCAACCTTAGGTGGCAAACCTGAGCTGGCTAAAAAACATTTTGATCGGGCGATCGAGCTTTCGGATGGTGAAAATTTGATGGTTAAAGTTCTGTATGCAGAGAAATATGCGCGAATGCTTTTTGATCGTGAGTTACATGACAAATTATTGCAACAGGTTGTAGCTGCCGGTGCTGGTCCAAAAGATCTAATATTGATAAACACGTTGGCGAAACAAAAAGCTGCTGTGTTGTTAGTAGAGGCAGATGATTACTTTTAATCATTATAACCAGTGACTAGATAAGAAGCTGATGAATATAAAACTAAAAAAAATATTTCTATTAATGGCGGTGTTGTTTTTTACGATACCAGTAAATATCTTGCACGCCAAGACGATAAAGATAGCGACGATCTCCCCAGATGGCACTTTCTGGATGCAGCAGATGCGTGCTGGTGCAAAAGAAATCAAAGAACAGACTCAGGGCAGGGTAAAGTTTAAGTTTTATCCCGGTGGTGTAATGGGTAATGACGGCAACGTACTGAGAAAGATTCGTATAGGACAATTACACGGTGGCGCTGTGACAGTAGGTACAGTATCGCAAACCACTCCTGATTCAACCATATACGGGTTGCCTTTTTTATTCTCAAGTCTTGATGATGCTGAAGTGATCAGGGAAACCACAGATCCGATGTTAACAAAACAAATCGAGACTGATGGTTTTGTAACTTTTGGTTTTGCACAGGGCGGTTTTACTTACCTGATGTCAAAAGAAAAAATTAACAGTTTTGATGATTTGAGAAAACAGAAGTCATGGGTTCCTGAGAAAAGTGATGTCGGTTTGGCTGTTTATAGCAATGTTGGTATTACCCCAATATCTTTGCCTCTGTCTGATGTGTTGACAGGGTTGCAGACTGGATTGATAAACACAGTAATAACATCACCTATCGGTGCATTGGCATTGCAATGGCACACACATGTTAATTATATTGTCGATTTTCCTTTGAACTATCTGGCAGCTATGCTGATTATTGATAAAAAAGTTTTTAATAAATTAAGTGAGACCGACCAGGCAATCGTACGTAAAGTAATGACAAAAGTTTACAAAAAAATAGATCTTCAAAATAAAACGGATAATGAGGAAGCACGTAAAGCTTTAATAAATCAGGGAGTGAAGTTCGTTAAATTAAGCAATAAAGAAAAAGCAGGTTGGATAAAGCTTGGTGATATCGTTATCGATGAAATGAATAATAAATATCACTACAATAAAAAGCTTTATAAAGCAGTGCTTAACAAGCACGGTGTGTCAAAACTTCATTAAGACGCGCGGCGCTATATTGAGATCGATCAGAGTTGACTTAAAGCCGCATCCATAAAATGAGTGTTAACGATAATAAAATTATTGCATTAATCAATAAATTCGAGGATGCGTTACTCGTTATTATACTGACGGCCATGGTGCTACTGGCATCATTCCAGATAATATCAAGGAACTTGTTTTCTGAGGGTGTTGTCTGGATAGATCCGCTTTTAAGAATGTTAGTGCTATGGATTGGTCTTGCCGGAGCTGTGGTGGCAACACGAACTGATAACCACATACGTATTGACGCATTCGTTAAATATTTACCACAAAAAATTCTGCCATACGTACAAAGGTCGGTTTATTTATTTACCCTGTCAGTATGTTTGCTGATCGCCTGGCATTCCGCCCGATTTGTATACAGTGAGTATGAATATGGCACGATGGCTTTTGCATCGGTACCTGCCTGGGTAACAGCGATAATCATTCCCGTTAGTTTTACCCTTATCGCGGTTCGATATGCTCTGCTATTTGTTTCGCCTTATACTCGAGAAACAGATAAGGATACGAGTACCTAGTTATGGCTGGCGTTTTAGCACTCATCCTGTTGGTCATTCTCGGCACACCATTATTTGCTATCATAGCGACCAGTGCTTTAATTGGTTTTCATAGCGAAGACATCGATTTATCCGTAATTGCGATAGAGATATACCGTATTGCCGATACTCCCGTTCTGCTGGCAATTCCATTATTTACTTTTGCAGGTTATGTATTAGGCGAAAGTAACTCATCGCAGCGACTGGTGCGTATGACAAACGCGTTGCTTGGCTGGATGCCGGGTGGCCTTGCGATCGTATCATTATTTGCCTGCGCATTTTTTACAGCGCTTACCGGTGCGTCCGGTGCGACAATTATTGCACTCGGTGCCATCTTATATCCTGCGATGAAGCAGGCGGGATACCCTGAACGTTTTAATCTCGGTCTGATCACATCATCAGGCAGTTTAGGGCTGTTATTCCCGCCGTCTATCGCCTTGATTTTATACGGCGTCATCGCGCAGCAAATGGATCTCGATCAGCCAGTGGCGATCGATGATCTGTTTATTGCTGGTTTATTACCAGGCTTCCTTATGCTCGTACTGCTGATCGCATGGAGCATGTATAAGAGTGTGGGCGAAAAGATACCGACGACAACATTTGATTCGAAGGAATTAATCAGTGCGCTACGTGAGTCGATATGGGAGATACCACTACCTATTGTTTTAATCGGTGGTATATATAGCGGTTACTTTGCCGTATCAGAAGCCGCGGCGGTTGCTGTGATGTATGTTCTGATTGTCGATGTACTGATATTGCGTGAAGTAAAACTTAAGCAGTTGCCTGCCATCATGCGTGATTCTATGGTGCTCGTCGGCGGTGTTTTAATCATATTGGGTGTTTCGTTAGCATCGACTAATTACCTGATTGATACTGAAGTTCCTACCCGATTATTTGAATTTATCCGTGAACATATCGATAGCAAGTTAACATTTTTAATGCTGCTGAATATATTTTTACTGGTTCTTGGCATGATGCTTGATGTGTTTTCAGCACTGGTGATTATCGTGCCGCTAACTTTACCGATTGCTGTAGGTTACGGTATTCATCCGATACATTTTGGTATTATATTCCTGGCGAATATGCAGATAGGTTACTTCACACCACCGGTTGGCATGAATCTTTTTATCGCCAGTTATCGTTTTAATAAACCGATTACAGAATTGTACTATGCGACTATTCCGTTCATGTTGATTCTATTTGTTGCAGTATTGATTATCACGTACTGGCCAGCGTTAACCATGTCGCTGCTTGATCTTAGAGCTGGGCCATAATTTTTTCATAATGGAATTATTAAATCGTAAAGTTACCTGTCCTTATTGTGGTGAGGGCATCGAACTGTTGATCGATGATTCTGCTAGTGGTCATATGTCCATGGATGGGCGGTGCCAGAACAATGCGGGAGCATTTGTCGAGGATTATTATGAAGACTGTTCGGTCTGTTGCCGGCCGATTCGTATTCAGGTGAGCGTTGATGTAGAAGGAGAGTGTTCAGTGCTTGTCTTACGGGACGATGAGTAAAGGCCTGATTCCATGGCCTCAAAATAGTTAGTAAATGTGCTTCTCATGTTGAGTGTCGGTTTTCATTTTTCTCTCCGTTCGATCTGTTTCAGTCGATAGTCCGTTGACCTTTGCTGGTGCCAATCTTGAATGATGGAAAGAATTTTTCTGTCGATCCGATGTAATGTTGGTAACGGCTGCCAAATGCGCTGATCAGATCTTTTTCTTCATGGTAGACACCGATCAATATGTAGATAGACATCCCGGTTGCGAACAGTAGATGTCCGATGGTCATTACCGGGGTGAACCAGATGCCGATAAATACACCTGTCATGATAGGGTGGCGCACATATTTGTAGAGTGAGATGGTTTTGAAAGGCAGGTGTGTATATTTTTTACCGATCAGGTTCAACCAGGCTTGTCGCAGGCCAAATAAATCAAAATGGTTGATCAGGAAAGTCGAGAATAGCACCAGACCCCAGCCAGATAGACCGATAACTAACAGGGTGTAATGTGTCATTTCATTATCAGCCTGCCATAACACAGTTGGTAAAGGCTGCCATAAAAAACATAGTGTGAACACGACCAATGCTGTTGCAATCATAAAAGTACTGCGTTCAGCTGCTTCTGGTATAAATCGTGTTAACCAGGATTTGAATTTAGGGCGCGCCATGACGCTGTGTTGTAGTCCAAACAATGTTATTAACACCATGTTAATTATTACTGCGAGTACCGCATTGTCTGCTGTTACGATTTCTAATCCGATGTCGATGGAACTCGGGACAAATAGATTGAACAAGAATGCGATCAGGTAAACCAGTGCGGCGACACCGAGCGTATAGTTGATGATGCTGTAAAGCATGATAGTTAGACGTTTCATTTTTTCTCTCCTGTTTATCGGCGTATATAGTTATGTGTGGTTAATTAAGTGATTGTATTTGTGGCGATTTAATTAATATACACACATAATTTAGTAGCGTTACCTGTTATTTCATTTTTTGCGACGTGCCGAAACATTCAGATATTCACCCTTGATCTCGGTCGTACCGTCAGTGGCAATATTGTGTGCTGTATAAATATCTTCCAGCTCGGCGCGAAGTGAACGTTGTTGTGCTGTGTTAACAGAATCAAACGCACGTTTGATGGGGCCAAAATATTGTCTGAAATATTCGACAAGTTCTGAGGTGTCGAACGGGTAAGTCCATAACGGATAAAATTTACGTTCTAGTTTGAAGTCGGTGAAGTCGTTGCCTAGTCGCTCGTTAACTTTTTCTTCAACGCCCCATAGTGTTGGTGAAACTACACCTGCAGATGGTGGTGTATATCTAGCAACGCACTTGAACATGGATCCGGCAAAACCTTCAGGTGTCCAGTTCGCCATATGTAAGCGACCGTCAGGTTTACATACGCGTGCCAGTTCATTGGCGACCTGCTGGTATTGTGGTGCAAACATTGCACCGATAAGACTGATGATGACATCAAACTGGGCATCGTCATAAGGCAGGTCGGCCGCATCTCCGACATCGAAAGATACATCGATATCATCGAACAGTGCGAGTTCTCTGGCGTGGTCGATTAAGTTTTCGGCGATATCGATACCGGTGACCTGCATGCCTGCTAACGCCGCAGGTATTGCCGTTTGCCCTGAACCGCAACCGACATCCAGTAGCTGAGACTGTGCTGGAATTTGCCAGTCTTTTAAAATCTCGATGGCACCCGGCTGCATACAGGTGGCGAACCTTACATAGTCACCGTCTTCCCATGTGGCTTTCATCTTTTTTTTGATAGCAGTAAAGTCCGGGGTGTTTTCGTTGTTTGTTGCCTGTATTGTTTGTGCTGTTACGCTCATGTCTCTCTCCATTTGTGAATGTGATGACATCAGGGTATGCAATCGTGTTACTTTCTTTACGGCGAAGTTCTTATGATTACTCGATGTTTTAACGATGAATTGTCGATGGTTGAACTATGAATAGATAAATCAATAAGTTATTATTGAATGTTCGTATCGCTTAACACACAAATTACGAGTATTTTATCGTAGTAAACTTGCAAAAAGACCTATCTGGCATGTCTGAACAAAGCAATATTGATACTGAAACCCCGTTTTACGTGGCCGACTGGTACGTTGATCCTACGACATGCCGGATAACTAAAGATGGTCAGCAACATAAGATAGAACCAAAGGCGATGACCGTGCTGGTCTGTCTGGCGCAGAAACAGGGTCATGTGATCTCACGTGAATTACTGGAAGAAAAAGCCTGGCCAGATATGGTCGTGGGTTACGACTCACTCGCTAGTGCCATTATCAAATTGCGAAAAGCATTTGGCGATAACGCCAAAAATCCAGAGGTTATCGAAACGGTGCCTAAAAAAGGTTACCGCCTGATCTGTCCGGTCAGTACCACGGCAGCGTCACAATCACCTGGTGATGAAAACAGTCATAGCACAACAGGGCGCAGTGATTCACATTCAATTCCTGCTGCTTCAAATATGAGTAAAGCATTTGTTATTATCATTGCCACTGTGTTTGCCATTGCGGCTCTTTTTCCTCTGTATGTTCAATTCACTTCAGAAACCGCTGAGCCGAATAAAAATTTAATCCCTGCTGGCCGATTGGTCATTGCTGTTCTTCCGTTTAAAAATCTCAGTGATGATAAGCAGCAGGATTATTTTAGTGACGGTATCACCGTCGATCTCATTACCGATCTGTCAAAAGTCTCTGGTCTGTCTGTCATCGCAAGAAACTCTGTTTTTATATTTAAAAATACGGATATCGACATCCGCACGGTGCAGCGAGAACTGGGTGTTGATTACGTAGTAGAAGGAAGTATCCGTAAGATCGAAAACCAGGTGAGAATATCAGCACGTCTTATCGACGCCCGTACCAGTATTAATATCTGGGCAGAACGTTTCGATGGTACACTGGATAACATCTTCACTTTTCAGGATGCGGTTACCTCAAAGATCATCAATGCATTGTCGATCAGCTTGACCGAGCAGGACAAGAGCCGGTTGGCTGGCAAATACAGTGACAGCATCGAAGCCTACGACCAGTTCCTGCACGGCTGGCAAAAGATGTGGCTATCAACACGTGAAGGCATGGTTAATGCGAGAGAAAATTTTAACAATGCGATAAAGTTGGATGATCAGTTCGCCCGCGCTTACGCTAACCTCGCACTCACCTATGTATACGATCATCTGCACGGCTGGTCGAATAACGATGAACTTGCACTACAGAAAGCACATGAATATGCCGATAAGGCGATCGCGATTGATCCCAATCTACCGCAGGTTTACTGGGTAAAAGGTTTTGCTGACATTTTTGAGCGTGATTATCAGCAATCATTAAAATATGCACAGATGTCGATAGACCTCAGTCCTAATTTTGCTGATGGTTACGGATTGCTGGCAACTACATTAAATTACGCTGGCAATCCCAAACAAGCCGATGATGTCATGCGTAAAGCCATGCAGCTTAACCCCAGGCATCCGGCGATATACAAAGTTATCTATGGTGAAATTTTATTTAACAAGGGTGATTACACAGGTGCAATTGAAAATTTCACCGAAGCATTGAACATGAACCCGGACATAGAAGAATCCAGGATCTGGCTTGCCGCAGCTTATGCCAATATCGGCGATACAGAGGAAGCAAGCTGGCAACTTGAACAAGTGAAAGTTAGTGGTAGAGAGTTATCACTAAAACGTTTGGAAAAAGTGATACCGTTTAAAGACCCTGAGCAAAGAAAAGCGTTTATTGATGGGCTTTATAAAGCTGGTATAGAAAATTGATAAAGGCGTTAAGAATGTAGATGTTATTTCAGTATACATAGGTTGATAACTGATGAGCAAAGAGTATAACCACATGGGTACATCGGACATGAATGATCCTGTCTGTGGCATGAGTGTTACTGAAAAAAATGAGTTCCATGCTTACTACAATGATCGTAATTATTATTTTTGCAGTCAGCATTGCAAAGATAAATTTGAAGCCTCGCCTGATCAATACCTGAACCCTGCTTCACCAGACTCTAAGCCACCAGACGCTGAGTCACCAGGCGATAATGTATGCCCTGATGATAGTTGCAGCCTGGTATCAACCAGCTATACCTGCCCGATGCATCCTGAAGTAGAGCAGCAGGGACCTGGTTCCTGTCCAAAGTGTGGTATGGCACTGGAGCCCGAAGGCTTACCGGTAGTAGAAACTAAAGTTGAATATATCTGCCCGATGCACCCGGAAATCGTACAGGATCATCCGGGAAGCTGTCCTAAATGCGGCATGGCACTGGAAGCCAAAACGGTGGCTCCGGAAGAAAAAAATGAAGAGTTGATCGATATGTCGCGACGCTTCTGGATCAGTACGGTGCTTGCATTACCGGTTTTTATTCTTGCTATGACGGCAGACCTTATGCCTGATCTGTTGCCTCAAGGGTTGTCTATGCAAGCCATACAATGGATCGAATTTGTTTTTGCAACACCGGTTGTACTCTGGGGCGGCTGGCCATTTTATGTCCGTGCGGTACAGTCTGTTGTTACCTGGAATTTGAATATGTTTACCCTGATCGGTCTCGGTGTCTCGGTTGCCTGGATCTATAGCACGGTGGCTTTGCTGGTGCCGGGAATATTTCCGCCGGTAATGCAGATGGACGATGGACTGGTCGGTGTTTATTTTGAAGCGTCCGCAGTGATTGTTGCGCTGGTTTTATTAGGGCAGGTACTGGAGCTACGTGCGCGAAGTCAGACCAATGCGGCAATAAAAATGTTACTTGGCCTGGCGCCGAATACCGCACGAATTATCCGTGAAGATGGCAGTGAAGAAGATATTCCATTAGAACAGGTGATGGTGGGGGATGTATTGCGTGTCAGACCCGGCGAAAAAATTCCAGTTGATGGCATAGTGACCGACGGACGCAGTTCGGTTGACGAATCGATGGTAACCGGTGAGTCCATTCCAGTGGAAAAAGAGTTAGATGCGAGAGTTATCGGTGCAACCGTTAATGGCACCGGCAGTCTGTTAATACGCGCTGAAAAAGTAGGGGCAGATACTCTGCTCTCCCAGATCGTGCATATGGTTAGTGAAGCACAACGTTCACGTGCGCCTATACAGAAATTGGCAGATATTGTTGCAGGTTATTTTGTGCCTGCAGTGGTGCTTGTTGCTATTACTACAATGTTTGTTTGGGGGCTATGGGGCCCAGAACCTCGTCTTGCGCACGCTATCGTTAATGCCGTGGCGGTATTAATTATTGCCTGTCCTTGTGCGCTTGGTTTGGCAACGCCGATGTCGATTATGGTGGGGACTGGTAAAGGCGCCACCATGGGTGTGCTGATCAAAAATGCAGAAGCACTGGAAACACTGGAAAAAGTTGATGTGCTGGTTGTTGATAAAACCGGTACATTGACTGAAGGTAAACCAAAACTGGAAACTGTGCTGGCTACATCCGGTTTCGACGATGATGAAATATTGCGCCTGGCAGCCAGTCTTGAGCGTGCCAGTGAACATCCGCTGGCTGAAGCTATCGTTCAGGGAGCAGAAGCAAGAAATATCACACTGGCAACAACACTGGACTTTGAATCGGTAACCGGTAAAGGAGTAACCGGTTTTGTTGATGGCTACCGAGTAGCACTGGGAAATATAAAACTGTTACAGAGTTTATCGATTGATGTTGGCGATTTACCCGAACAGGCCGATCTGAGACGAGCTGGTGGCCAAACCGTCATGCTTCTCGCAATCGATGGTAAAGCCGCTGGCCTTATCGGTGTTGCCGACCCGATAAAAGAATCAACAGCTGAAGCTATTAACGATCTGCACAAAGCAGGCGTAGACGTTGTTATGCTGACCGGTGACAGTAAAACAACCGCCCACGCCGTTGCCAGTAAATTGAATATCGACCGGGTTGAGGCTGAAGTATTGCCTGATCAAAAAGCCAGTATTGTTAAACAATTACAGTCAGAAGGTAAAACCGTGGCGATGGCGGGTGATGGCATCAACGATGCACCGGCACTGGCACAGGCACATGTCGGTATCGCCATGGGCACCGGTACAGATGTTGCC
>DAOWFN010000065.1 GCA_030637945.1 Gammaproteobacteria bacterium | reverse complement strand
TTATCAGAAAGAAAAACGCCACGCTGATCTGCCTCGCGGCGTCATCCATGCCGACCTGTTTCGTGATAACGCTCTCTGGCATGAGGACACTTTTAGCGGCATCATCGATTTTTATTATTCCTGCGATGATGTTTTATTGTACGACATTGCTGTTGCTGTCAATGACTGGTGCACAAACGAAGATGCCAGTCTAGATAAAGACAAAGTCCTGGCCTTTCTCACACACTACAACAAATACCGGGCCCTGGCCGCAAATGAACAGAAATACTGGCCAGCGATGTTACGCGCCGGGGCGCTACGTTTCTGGTTATCGCGTTTGCATGACAAACATTTTCCGCGCCCCGGTGAACTGGTACACACAAAAAACCCTGATGAATTTAAAGCCATATTGGCTGACCGAATCAAACACTGCGACAGCTATATTAATTACTGGCCCGTCACAGCTTAATGTTCGATACGCCTCTGAAAAAAATTGAGTCATTCATCGACTGGAGCGGCCGCACCGTTTCCTGGTTAAGTTTATTTTTAGTGCTGGTGACTTTCATCGTCGTTGTTTTACGGTATGTTTTTGACATCGGCTCGATAGCGCTACAGGAGACCACGACTTTCCTGCACGCCTCGGTTTTTCTGATCGGCATGGCATATACCCTGCAGCAGGACGCTCACGTTCGCGTAGATATATTCTACGCAGGTTTTTCAAAGGAAAAAAAAGCCCGGGTTGACCTGTTCGGCGCATTGTTTTTACTGTTGCCATTCATGTTATTTATTACCTGGGTTAGCTGGCAATATATCGTCGACAGCTGGACGGTGTTAGAGAGCTCCCGTGAAGCAGGTGGACTACCCGGTGTATTTTTATTAAAAAGCTTAATTTTAGCGATGACACTTTTATTGAGCCTGCAGGCAGTGACGCAGATCGCACGCAATATCGAAACTATCCTCGGCAAAAACAATGGTGAACAAAGCTGATGGAATACATGTCGCTTTATCTCTTTGCCGCTGTTTTTATATTATTACTCATCGGTTACCCTGTTGCGTTTACCCTCGCCGGTACTGCTTTAATTTTTACCGTCATCGGTGAAGCTAGCGGAACATTTGATCCTGCTTTTTTAGAAGCACTGCCTAATCGTTTATACGGCATTATCGGCAACCAGATCTTGATCGCCGTACCCCTGTTTGTTTTTATGGGTGTGATGCTCGAGCGCTCCAGGATCGCCGATGAGCTATTAACGACCATGTCACGTCTGTTCGGCCGGTTACGCGGTGGTCTGGGGATTTCAGTAATACTTGTTGGTATGTTGCTCGCGGCCAGTACCGGCATCGTTGGCGCTACCGTCGTTACCATGGGGCTATTATCACTACCCACCATGCTAAAACGTGGTTATGACCCTAAGATATCGACTGGTTTAATCTGTGCTTCCGGCACTCTAGGACAGATCATCCCGCCCTCCATCGTTTTAGTATTACTGGGTGATGTGTTATCCAGCGCCTATCAACAGGCACAACTGGATATGGGCATCTTCTCGCCTGAGACAGTCTCTGTCGGCGATCTATTTGTCGGTGCTCTAATCCCCGGCCTGCTGCTAGTCACTTTATATATTTTATACATCGCTGGCGTCGCCTACTTTAGTAAAGACTCGATGCCTGCAGCCAGTGATGACGACACCGTTTACGAGAACCATCTGATACATGATGTCATTAAAAGTTTGATTCCCCCTCTGATATTAATCTTGTCTGTGCTTGGCTCTATCATTGCCGGCATAGCGACACCGACAGAAGCTGCCTCTATCGGTGCCGTTGGCGCGATGCTGTTAGCTCTGTCAAAAAATATGTTAACGCTGGAAACTTTGCAGGAAGTTGTACGCAGCACAACTCGTGTCAGCTGCATGGTGTTTATGATCCTGATCGGTGCCTCATTATTCTCTTTAGTATTCCGCGGCTTTGAAGGCGATGCACTTATCCAGGAACTGCTGAGCGATCTGGACGGCGGTAAATACCACGCATTATTTGTCGTCATGTTAGTCATGTTCTTGCTGGGGTTTGTTTTAGATTTCATCGAGATAACATTTGTCATCGTCCCGATCGTCGGCCCCGTGTTATTAGCGATGGGCATCGATCCCGTATGGTTAGGCATTTTAATTGCCATCAACCTGCAGACCTCTTTCCTCACACCGCCTTTTGGTTTTGCTTTATTTTATCTGCGCGGCGTGGCACCGGCTGAGATAAAAACCACACAGATATATCAAGGCGTGATGCCTTTTATTGTTATTCAGCTTGTCGCCATGGCGATGATCGCCTACTGGCCTATGCTCGCCACCTGGCTACCCGGCCAGATATCTTGATGTACACAAGCAAAAACAACTTGTTGATAACCGCGGCGGTTAGGCGTAAAAAGTAATATCAGGAACTAAATAGATGATCGCAGACAGACTTTATTTTGCACAGCACGGAATCGCAGTTAATAAAACTGATGACCCTGAACGTCCGTTATCAAAAGACGGTATAAATCAAACGCGAGCCGTAGCCAAACAGTTGCACGCTTTAGAAATGCCCGTTTCTAATATCTTTCATAGTGACAAGTTACGTGCACGGCAAACGGCAGAAATTTTTTCCTCTGTTTTAAATGTTACAAAAACATCTGAGATCAAAAACCTTTCACCAAATGATGATATCTCTCTGATCAAACCGGACCTAAGCATCAGTAACGCGCTGTATATCGGCCACTTGCCGCATATGGAGAAACTGGTTTCTTCTCTTGTCACCAGTGACGAAAACGCCAGCATCATAAAATTTCAAAACAGTGCTGTTATCTGCCTGGGAAAAAATGATGGCCTGTATCAGATACTTTCGTATATAACACCATCGCTCACTCATCGTTAATAGTGACATAGACAATTATCATATAATATTTAACCGTTATGAACTTAAGGTCACCTATAGATTTTATCGCACAGAAACTCCTTTATCTGTGGATAAAAACTGACGTTGCTGAGCTCACTCATCATCAGCCAAAAGATAAAAACACCAAGATCATATACGTACTCGAGTCACGCGCCTGGTCAGACCTGCTCGTTCTCGAGGAAGAATGTAAATCACTAAAACTGACCCTACCGCGATCGCGAATAAAACAGCAACAGTTAAAACAATGGCACAACGTTTACACTGTTGCACTGGCGCGCCCACTAAAAGCCTGGCTGCAGAACAAAACAAAACGTTCAACCATGCTCAGCGGGATATATG
>DAOWFN010000108.1 GCA_030637945.1 Gammaproteobacteria bacterium | reverse complement strand
CGACATTGTTTATATAAACGAGGAACGGTTTCCAAATTATGATTAAATACATCGGGCGGGGATGTCGTCATGATGTCTAAAGCCAAATCCATACGGCCACGAAAATCTGGCACTAATATTTCTATTTCAGTTTCTGGATTTAACAGACGTGTTTTTTCTATACATTCAACAAAATGTGAAGAACCACCATCACGCAAATCATCACGATCAACCGAAGTAATCACCACATAAGACAACTTCATCGCCTTGATCGTTTCTGCAAGGTGTTCTGGTTCATTCTCGTCAAGTGGATTTGGCCGCCCGTGACCTACATCACAAAACGGGCAACGGCGTGTGCAGATATCACCCATGATCATAAAGGTAGCCGTGCCTTTACCAAAACATTCGCCTAGATTAGGGCATGCTGCCTCTTCACAAACGGTATGCAAATTTTGTTCGCGTAAAACAGATTTAAGTTTTTTTACGTTCGGATGAAACGGTGATTTTGCGCGTATCCAACTTGGCTTACGTAAATGCTCGGCAGGCTGCTCGACTTTAATCGGGATGCGCGCGACTTTTTCTGCGCCTTTCAGTTTCTCACCGACAACTACTTTGTATGATTTTTTATCACTGGCAGTTGCATTTTTATTCATAACTAAATTTACTTATCAAACGTTGTTGCAAATCATCAGTGACAGAATTAAATTCAATATCACTAACAAGATCTTTTAATTGAGTAACTTCAAGGTCTTTATAACCACAGGGATTAATTCGCGCAAATGGCTCGAGCTCCATATCCACGTTTAACGCTAAACCGTGAAAACTGCAACCCTTGCGAACACGTAAACCCAGGGCGGCTATTTTAGCATCATTTACGTACACCCCTGGCGCTTCTCGCCTGGCACTTGCGACCACACCATAATCAGCGAGCAATTCGATAATGGTTTGCTCCAGGACCGTGACAAGTTCTCTTACACCCATCTTTAACCGCGTCAGGTCTAATAAGGTATAAACCACCATCTGCCCATGGCCGTGATACGTTACCTGACCACCACGATCAGAGTTAACTACCGGGATATCTGCCGCATTTAAAACATGTTCAGGTTTACCATTTTTGCCAAGTGTATAAACTGGCGGGTGTTGCAGAAACCATAGCTCATCCGGCGTATCCGGCTGACGCGAATCGGTGAAAGCCTGCATTTTCTGCCAGGTCTCATAATAATCCACTTCACCCAGGTGACGAACTAATATCGACATATCTGAAGGCTATTGGCTTACAAAGCTATTGAAACATATTCACAGGCCGACAGATCGATATAGATATTATCGAGCTGTTGCTTGCTATGCGCAGTAATTGTAATCGTTATCGCGGTGTATTTGCCGTTTTTACTCGGCCTCATCGTCAGCGCACCTTCACTCAAATTATCGACATGGCGATTAATAATTTCGATGACCGCGATCTCAAACTCTTCGCAGGTTAAACCCATGGCTTTAACAGGAAAATCACAGGGGAACTCTAGCAGAGTTTCGCCCTCTTCCAGCGTTAGATCGTGTAATTTTATTTCTTTGTCATCACTCATAATTATCAAAGTTTCAGGTTGAAAGTTACCAGTTGAAAGCCATGAATCGCGTGTTTTGTATGTAATTGAAAACTTAAAACTTGTTACTTAAAACTATGCATCATCGCGAAGCTGCTGCTTATATCGCTGATATAAATCCATCACACGCTTCCACATCTCACCAGCAACACCCGAACTTACCGCCTCACCATTTAAGTTAATAACCGGTGCAATCTCACGCGTAGAACTGGTCATCCAGATCTCATCTGCTTCATACAGCTCCGCTTCTTTAATCTCGCGCTCTTCAACCAATATGGTGTTGTTTTTCACAATTTCAATCACCAGGTCACGCGTAATACCAGGTAACAACTGCCGACCCGTCGGCGGCGTAATGAGCACACCGTCTTTAACGATGAATACGTTGCTAGCCGTACCTTCTGTAACGATACCATTTTTTATTAATATCGCATCTTCAACGCTCGCGCCGGCCGCCTGCTGCTTTAACATGACATTTGCAACTAACGATGTTGATTTGATATCACATGCATTCCAGCGAAAGTCTTCGACGGTGATCACCGAGATACCTGCCGATACGACTTCGATATCTGGCGGTGTGACATGCAGCACCATGACAAAAATTGTTGGCGGAATATTTACATTAATACTTAAGTCCCTTTTAGGATAAGTACCGCGTGAAATCTGCAGATAAATAGCCCGATCCTCGCCGGTGTTTTTTTCCAATAGATCAGAAAATATGACCAACCACTCGTCATCACTGTAAGGGTTCGAGCAACTGATACGACTCAAACTATTTTGCAGCCTGCTTAAGTGCTCATCCAAACGTAGTAATTTATTACCGAGAACGGGAACCACTTCATAAACGCCGTCACCAAAAAGAAAACCACGATCCATAACTGAGATAGTGGCTTCTTCTACAGGTAAATACTGACCATTTAAATAAACAAT
>DAOWFN010000106.1 GCA_030637945.1 Gammaproteobacteria bacterium | reverse complement strand
GGACAGAAATCTGAAAACGCCGATGATTGCACCCCTTTAGGGTCAGTAAAGTAAACAGCAATATCACTGAATTTTGAAGCGAGGACCAGTCCATGTGGGTTGAGTATATTGATGCAGCCATAATGTGGATTCTTGCCAGTATTATTGTGTATGTCGATACTGGCAAACGGTTTCTTTTTTTGCATGATGCTGGTGACGATCTGCATCATATCTTTTTCTGGTGAGTCACTGTGATGACTACCGGGCCAAATGCGATTGTAATCGTCCTGGCTGTCTAATCGTCGTTGGTCTTCTTTAGCTGCTGCAATATTTCCTACAAAAAGGGAAATGGCACGGGGTAATGTTTTATCTTTGTATTTTCTTAATAACCGTTGAATAGCATAAAACCCGGTGGTTTCATTGCCGTGCAATAAGGTGCAGATGAACAGTGGCTGAGGGTTGATGCCTTCGATATGAAATAAAGTTGGCGTTTTTAGTACGTTCAGCAGTTCATCTGCCTTAGCAGAAAGAAGCTCATCTGGTATGTGGCTCATTTCATTAAGCATTATGTTGTCTCAAAGTCCCATTCGTGCACTGGTCGGCCTGACATCTGATTTTTTAGATAATTGAGCGTCAGTAAAGTTCTATCATCATTGTGTGCATCAAGAAAGTTTAATTGCCACTGGCTGCCGGTCTTATTTTGCGACACACGTTGTTCGATTATAGAAAGATAACGCTGACTGTCTTGCTGGTTAATGCCTAATTTATATAAACCACTTTCTGCTTCAATGAGTAGTTTGTCGAGAATAATTGTTTGTAGTGTGCTGGTGTTTTTGTTGAGCCATCTGGTCTTGTGTTTTAAACCTAATTGAGCCGCACGGTAAAAATCATGTTTTGCATCGGCAAAGGAGATGATGTTTTCTGGCGGTTGTTCAATCGTCGCATAGTGATGTACCAGGCCGTAATAAAAAGCGATGTTTGCGATGTTGTCGACGATTGTTGGTGCGCTGGCACATACGCGATGTTCGATACGGAGGTGCGGGGTTTTATCTTCATCAAAACCAATTAAAGGCCGATTCCAGCGCCAGATAGTGCCATTGTGTAAACGCAGGTGTCTTACTTCATCCAGAGCTGACTGGTAATGCACTGGAAGCAGTACCGGGAAGTGCTCAAGATTTTCCTGAAAACACTCATACAGTGAATTGCGCACATAATCAGAGCCAAAGCTAACACGATGCACAGGCCCTGAAGCAGCCCCACCATAGCCTCCGGTGGGGACGGCCTGCTCAAAAACAGGGATGCGTGTTTCCTGCCATAAACGTCGTCCAAATAAACACGGTGAATTAGTACTGATGGCCACCATGGGTGCAGACAGCAAAACTGACGAATTATAATAACGCGCGGCTAGATCTTCCGGTATCTGTATGTGAATCTGCAAAGAGGTAGCGGCCGCTTCAAGCATTACATCCTTATGGCTGACCTGTAGATGTTCCTCACCATTGATGTTTAATTCGATCTCAACACCTTTACGTTGTCTCAAAACTTGTTCGTTGAGTGCCTTGTATCGATCCAGCAGTGATATGTTTTTTAGTGTTAGATCGCTGTCTTCGAGGGTAGGCAGTATTCCTATCCCCAGGATATTGCTATCCAGAGATCGAGCGGTATAGGAGCATTGCTGCCAGAGCCTATCAAGCTTATGTTCGAATGTTGATAGAACGTTACCTGATAAAAATTCGGGTTCAACGTTGAGCTCGACATTAAACTTGGCCAGTTCAGGGCTTAATAATGCATTATCAGCTTTTTTGAGGAATGCTTCGTTGATGGCGACAGGCTTGCCTGTCTGGTTGATAAGCCAGGCTTCGAGTTCGTAACCTGCCATTAGTGGGGAAGAGGAAAATTGATGATTATCAAACCATTCTTTTAGCAAAGACGTTTCTTCTTTAAGTCGAGAAGAAAATTGCTGATAGTCTGATTTATTAAAGCGGCTGTATTGTATTTCTTCACCCATGCGATAATTCTAATATAAAACGGGAGCAGGGTGGTGATATGCAGTTTTGCTGCAGTATTTAAATAAAAATAATTAAAAAAGTGGTTTACATTTACATTAGAAATATGTATTAATAGTTGCAGTGGATCAAAAGAGGCATAGAAGCACGGTACTAGTTAGATTTAATTTATTTAAAAAGTTTATTAACCAACTTCCGAGGTGTGTACATGTCGAGAAAGCATGGTCGAGCGAAAAGGCAGAAAAATAAATTACAAAAATTAGATTACTTGTCGGAGGATAACGTAGTCATCGATTTTCACTCCCCTCCACACAAAGATTCATACCCCCCTTCCAAGTCATACAAAACAAACGCTTCACCACCAAAAAAGATTCAGGCAAAAAACAAGGCGCAAGACCTGTTCATGTCAGCAATTAAAACACACACTTTAATCTTCGGCCTGGGACCTGCTGGTACAGGTAAGAGTTACTGTGCTGCAGCAATGGCTGCGCAGGCACTGATATCGGGCGATATCGATCAAATAATTTTCACCAGGCCTGCCGTCGAAGCAGGTAATAGCATGGGTTT
>DAOWFN010000126.1 GCA_030637945.1 Gammaproteobacteria bacterium | reverse complement strand
TTCAATGAATGGCGCCTACAAAGTCCTTACCTATATCCATGTAGGCAACGTACCCTATGCAGACCTACTATTTACAATATCTAAATATTTAAAATAAATTCATCTTCGCGTCTTTTGCGTTCTTCGCGGACTAATACTTTTAGTTTATTGAACTAGCATTTATGGCCGATAGCAGCTATACGTAGTGCAAAATCAGCGGCTACACCCTTGAATTCCATTTAATTGCCCCCACATATTAAGCTTCCTGATAATGCTTAGGGTTATTTATGAGCAATCAGGGGTATAATAATTCGTAAATAAAGAGAACAGGTATTTGAAATGGCTGATGTTTTAGAAAGAATTGATGAGCAGGTTAAGGGCAATAAGGTGATGATCTATATGAAAGGCACACCGCAATTTCCTCAATGCGGGTTTTCCGGTCGTACGGTTGAAGCTCTGAAGCAGGTTGGAAAAGAATTTGCTTATTGTAATGTACTGGCTGATCCTGAAATTTTTCAGAATTTACCGCGTTATGCTGACTGGCCTACATTCCCACAAGTCTACGTTAATGGTGAGTTAATTGGTGGTTGTGATATCACTCTGGAAATGTTCGAGAATGGTGATCTGAAAAAAATGATTGATGAAGCAAGTGCTGCATAGATAGTTGCCTTATAAAACGATCGACTATCGTTGAGTAAAAAGCCACTTTTAAAAAGTGGCTTTTTTATTGTTAAGAATTTTAGGGTAAAAAAAATTGGCGAATATTATTGGCAATACAGTGGATGGTCGTTAATAGGCAATGCTTACCCCTAAATCCAGACGTGCCTGATCTAATTTTTCAACAGCGAGCTTAAACATTTCTTCATTGGAAATGATCGCTTCATCACCACGGTAGTAATGTACGCCGATGCAGCCATTGATGTTTAAATTGCCGGCTGATGTTTTATAGGGACGGTTATTGATCATGCTTAGTATACGTTCGATAGATGCAGGCTTGTAATCCCTGGTGTTGGTGTGATGCATGATGATGCCAAAAATGTTGTCATCTAATCTTGCGATGGTGTCAGTTGGTCTAATGGCACGATTTAAACGTCTGAATTGACTTATTACGATCTCATTAACGACAAATTCGCCATGCGCTCTTTCGATACTGTTTAATTCACGCAGTTCTACTAACGCCAGGCAAACGCCACCACGTCGAGACGATGCCTGTAAGAGATGAGCTTTTAGATTTTTCATTAAAAATAAGTGATTGCCAGCACCGGTGAGCTCATCAACCAGTGCCATATTATTCAGAGTTTGTATTGTCTCCTGCATCTGGCGTGACGTTTCAAGCAGGTCATTTTGCAGGGCGGCAACACGTGCAGCGGCATTGACCCTGGCTGCTAACTCCTGAGGGTTTGGCGGTTTGCATAAATAGTCATCAACGCCCTGGTCAAATGCCTTGACCAGATAATCCATGCCGTCGTGCGCAGTAAACAAAATGATGGCAGTGTAAGTGCCTTTCTCTTCATCGCGTTGCCGGATAAGTCGGGTGAGTTCCAGGCCGTCCATTTCTGGCATCATCCAGTCTGCCAGTATAACGTCAGCGGGTTTTTGGTCGATCATGGAGAATGCTTCGGTTGCACTGTCCGCCATGCGTACACCGTTGTAACCTGCTTTTTTTAGGGCTGTTTTTACAACAATGCGGCTAAATTGCAAATCATCGACGATGAGAATTGAAAGATCTTCGCTACTCATGAACCTGGTGTCCCATCCTTTGGTTGACAGTTAACTAAATATTATGGATATGGAAACTATAGCTAAATTGTTGAAGGTTTGCTTTGTTTTTAGGCCATATCTTTATAGTGTAATAATGACTGGTGTATCGGTGGTTATTGGCTTGGTTGTTCGTCGCTCCAGACGGGGCCTGATGTTTCAGCCCAGCGATTCGCGATAGCGCAGAATAATTTGGCCGTTTGACTGGCATCGTACAAGGCGGAATGCGCTTCATTGTTGTCCCAGCTTAACCCTGCAGCTTGGGCTGCCCGTGACAATACGGTTTGTCCATAGGCAAGCCCCGCTAAACTGACAGTGTCAAACATGCTGAATGGATGGAAAGGGTTGCGTGATATTTTATTACGTTCTGCAGCGGCAAAAATGAAATCGCGATCCATTGTCGTATTGTGACCGATCATAATTGCGCGTTTGCATTTATGTAGCTTCATCTCTTTACGGATGAAACGGAATAATTCACGAATAGCTGTTTCTTCATCTTTGGCAGCGGCGATGCGAAAAGGGTGATGTGGGTCTATGCCATTAATTTCCATAGAAGCCGGTTCCATATTCGCGCCTTCAAAAGGATTTATGTGACAGTGATATTGATTATTCGTGGTCATATTGCCATTGCCATCAATTTTTAATGTGATAGCACCTATTTCCAGTAAGGCATCTTTTTTTTCGTCAAAGCCTCCTGTTTCAACATCGATAACTACCGGATAATAGCCACGAAAACGCCTGGCCATTAATTTAAATTCATTTTCACTCATGATGGGTATATTACACTGTCCACAGATGAACGCAGATAAACACAGATATTAAAAGCTATAGAACATTGTCCGCGAAGAACGCAAATAACGCGAAAAAACATTGAATTTACAAAACTTTGCACACCAAGGGCATTTGTCGCTTCGCTCGGGCACGTATTTTGCGTTCTTCGAGGACTGTATTTCTCCTTATGTTTTTAATCTGTGTTTATCTGCGTTCATCTGTGGATAGTTATATTTATTAAATTGTTTCTGATAGTTTCCAGCAGACAGTCTGGCCTGCTAAAAAGGGTACCAGTGTTTCATCACCGAGCGGGTATTCGTCCGGGATGGTCCAGTCTTCTTTGTTCAGTGTAATAGTTTTGTTGTTGCGAGGCAGCCCATAAAAATCAGGGCCATTAAAACTGGCAAAGGCTTCAAGTTTATCTAGAGCATCCTGCTGTTCAAAAATAGTCGCATAGATTTCTATTGCGGCATGTGCGGAGAATATGCCGGCACAGCCACAGGCGCCTTCTTTTTTATTTTTTGCATGCGGAGCACTATCGGTGCCCAGGAAAAATTTATTATTGCCCGAGCGGATGACTTCCAGTAATGCATGTTGATGGATGTCACGTTTTAGTACAGGCAGGCAGTAATTATGTGGTTGTAAGCCATTTTGAAATAATGCATTGCGATTAAATAATAGATGTTGTGGTGTAATCGTTGCGGCAACGTTATCACCAGACTGCAGTACAAAGTCAGCAGCTTCCCTGGTGGTGATGTGTTCGAATACAATCTTTAATTCGGGAAAGCGCTGTGTTAGTGGCTGTAGCGTTTTATCGATAAAAACCTTTTCGCGGTCAAATACATCAACCTGTGGATCAGTTGTTTCACCATGGATGAGCAGCGGCAGACCTGATTTCTGCATCTCTTCGAGCGCCGCATCGCAGTTACGTATGTCGGTAACGCCGGCGTCAGAATTTGTTGTCGCTCCGGCAGGGTATAACTTTAGACCTTTTATGAAACAACTTTTACGTGCGGCAATTACTTCACTGGCAGGTGTATTATCGGTCAGATAAAGCGTCATTAGCGGTTCAAAGTCTGAGCCATCAACAGCGGCTAGTATCTGATCAAGATATTCTACTGCTCGAACGACCGTGGTAACAGGCGGATTTAAATTCGGCATGATAATGGCGCGTGCGAACTGCCTGGCAGTAAATGGCGCTACACTGTTTAAAGCTTCACCATCGCGTAAGTGCAAGTGCCAGTCGTCAGGTTGAGTGATTGTTATCGTGGTTTTTGTCATAATACGGTTATCGTGCCAGGCACTGGCCCTATATTATGCCCTAAGTTGAGATGTCTGTACTTCAAAAATTACTGGCTTTACTGATTTTAAAAGCTGCACCGCAAGATTTGCCGTATTCACAGAAAATTACAGTGCGGTTTGCTGTGGCTTATGTTTTCTCTGGTCTGGTCGTGTTGCAAACGACACTGAATCCTGATGATATGCTTGCTGGCTTGTTCCTGGGCTTATTTATCCAGTATGTTTTTACATACGCTGTATTGCGAGCCTTAAATCGAAGTGCACGATTTGTGCAAACATTCTGTGCGATTTTAGGTGTAGGGATATTATTTAATCTATTATCATGGCCCGTGTTTTTTGTGCTTGACGGTGATATCACTGATGAATCCTTAAAATCTTCGATGTCATTATTATTTTTATTATTAATAAGCTGGGAAGTACTGGTAAAAGCGCATATATTTAGGCATGCATTGGAGATGAAGATGTACAGTGCTCTGGCTCTGTCATTTTCATTATTTTTTATTTCCGTTGCTTTGTCGCAATTATTTTTTCCTGCTGAAACGGCAGGGTAACCCGAATATTTCATGGGAACGCTACAAAATATGCTTAAACTTGTAACATTAAAATTAAATATTCGTAAAATAGAAAAGCACGCTATGTGCCAGAATACGCTATGCAGATTTTGGAAAAATATTAGTGGCCATTTTCCCCGATCTCCCTTAAACCATAGCTACGGCTATGCTTCTGCGGGCGATCGAAAAAACTGGCTCGCTAACATTTCCCCAAAATACTGCATTCCCATGAAATATTCGGGTCAAAGAGGTTAGTTAGTTGAAGATTCACATCCTGGGTATCTGTGGAACGTTTATGGGAGGCATTGCTTTGCTGGCAAAACAGGCAGGGCATGAAGTCAGTGGCTGCGATGCCAATGTTTATCCACCGATGAGTACGCAACTTGAAGAACAGGGGATCAGTTTAAGTGAGGGCTATTATGCAGCTGATATTCCTGAAGATGTAGATGAAGTGGTCATTGGCAACGCGATGTCGCGTGGCAATGAAGCTGTGGAGTATGTGCTGAATAATAATATTACCTATGCCTCGGGGCCTGAATGGCTATCAAAACATGTGTTAAATCAGCGCTGGGTATTAGCTGTTGCCGGCACACATGGTAAAACGACAACCTCCAGTATGCTTGCCTGGATGTTGCAGTACGCAGATTTGAATCCCGGCTTTTTGATCGGTGGTATCCCGGCTAATTTTGGACTGTCCGCACGCATCGGTGATGCGCCATTTTTTGTGGTCGAAGCTGATGAGTATGACACTGCATTTTTTGACAAACGTTCAAAGTTTATCCATTACCATCCAAGAACAGCGGTATTGAATAATCTTGAATTTGATCATGCTGATATATTTGAAGATCTGGATGCCATAAAAAAACAGTTCCATCATTTTGTGCGGACCATTCCGGGCGATGGCCTGATCGTTAAAAATGGTGAAGATAAAAATATAGATGATGTGATTAACATGGGTTGCTGGTCAGATTGTGCCGCTATTCATAAAGATCATGATGATAGTCACAGCGATGATGACTGGTCGATTGGTGAAACCAGTGCAGACGGCAAGAATTTTGAAGTGCTGTTAGATGGCAAGGTGGTCGCTAACGTCAATTGGTCGCTGCATGGCGCACATAATCGAATGAATGCACTGGCAGCGATAGCCGCAGCACAGCATGCGGGTGTTCCGGTAGAACTATCCTGTGAAGCTTTAAGTGAATTTAAAGGTATTAAGCGACGCCTGGAAGTGAGAGGTGTGGCCAATGGAATCACTGTTTATGATGATTTTGCACATCACCCTACGGCAATTGAGGAAACGCTTAAGGCGATGAAGGAGGTGCAGGGCACAGGCAAAGTATTTGCCGTATTGGAACCACGCTCGAATACTATGCGCATGGGTATACATAAAGATGGTTTAAGTGACTCTTTGCAAGGTGCAGATGAGATCTGCCTGTATCAGCCTGAAGGGCTGGACTGGAATTTAGATGATGTCATTGCGAGCTCTAATACACCAGCAAAAATATTTGCCAGCACCGAGAATATAATTGATCACATAGTGGAACAGGCTAAAAGTGGTGATCATATATTGATAATGAGTAACGGTGGTTTTGAAGCGATACACCAGCGTTTACTCGCTGCGTTTGAAGCGCAATGAAAAATGAGTAACGAAAACAAACAGATCGTGTCTCTCGCTATTACTGGCGCATCTGGCGTGCAGTACGGTTTTCGTTTGCTGGAATTGCTTCTGCAGAAAAACCATACGGTTTATTTAATGGTGAGTAAAGCCGCGCAAGTCGTTATTGGTATGGAAACGGATATAACGTTGCCGGGTCGTTGCAAAGATATGCAGCAGTTTTTAATCGATAAATATAATTGCGAAACCGCTGCCGATAAAAAGCCACAGCTATTTGTTTTTGGTGAAGATGAATGGACCGCACCAACGGCCAGTGGCGGTGGGCTTGTCGATGCGATGGTGGTCTGTCCTTGCTCTATGGGTGCATTGTCAGCTATTGCGACTGGTGCAAGTAATAATCTGATCGAACGATCGGCGGATGTGATGTTAAAGGAACGTAGGAAATTAATTGTTGTTCCAAGAGAAACACCGTATTCGGATATTCATCTGGAAAACATGCTCAAACTTTCACGTATGGGTGCGGTGATATTATGTGCCAACCCTGGTTTTTATAATAAAGCAGAAACCATTGATGATCTGATCGATTTTGTTGTAGCCAAAATTTTAGATCAGTTGAATGTGGATCATCAGTTACAACCGAGGTGGGGTGAGTGACATCTTGTTCCGCGATCAGTCAGAGTATATATGCAAAACTTTTGGGAGATAAAAACACTGAGCCAAATGAATTCTGATGAATGGGAATCATTATGTGATGGTTGCGGTCTTTGTTGTCTGGTAAAAATAGAAGATGAAGATAGTGGTGAGGTTTTTAATACCAGCGTCAGTTGCAGGCAGCTGAACATTGAAACCTGTCGCTGTGCTGATTATAAAAATCGTTTAACTGATGTTCCAATGTGTGTGCAGTTAACATTAGAAAATCTTCCGTATCTGGACTGGTTGCCAGAAAGCTGTGCTTATAAAAGACTGTATGCGGGTGAGTCATTACCAATATGGCATCCGTTGATTACGCAAAAAAAAGATTCAGCGCATGATGCGGGCATATCTGCAAAATGGTTTGCACAATCAGAAGAATATATACACCCTGAGCAGTTACATGATTTTGTGATATTTCCTGATGATAAATAATATTAAATAGTATGTCTGTAACTAAATTATTAAAAACCCATCAAAAACTCAATCATTCTGAAAATATGAAAGTTACTTCTCATGTGCAGCGTGATACAAAAGAATGGGTATTAAATACGGTGATGATCGAAGGATATGATGTACCGTTTAAATACAAACGCAAAAAGACGTATAAAAATATACAGGGGCAACGTATAAACCTTACGTATTATGCTGCTAAGGAAAACGTTGCCGGGATTGATATGGAGATTATGAAAGTAGTAAGAATAAAAATAGCGTAGTTATAATAGTTATTAACACTAGAGTAAAAAAGGCCGCTGGAAATAAATCCAGCGGCCTTTTTTATGTAAGTAGCTTATGAGCTAGCTTTTATGCGCTAGTTACGTCAACCGCCTGTAACCCTTTATCGCCTTCGGCAACAGAGAAGATAACAGCTTGTCCTTCACCTAATGAGCGGTGACCTTTACCCTGG
>DAOWFN010000132.1 GCA_030637945.1 Gammaproteobacteria bacterium | reverse complement strand
GGTATCGACATTAGGCCGGTCCAACGGTCCGACTATTCCTGTATGTTGTGTAAAAACTTGCATAAATAATTATCTATTCTTTAATATCGGCTTCAACTTTGTTTGACGCTTCGCTTATATCAGCTGGCAACTCTTTTGCTGCATCACCAACATTCTGAACGCCTGTCTAGATGCTATCGCCTGCTTCTTTTAAACTTTCCTTAAAATTACAGGCAGAAAGTACTGACATCATAAAAATCACTGTAACAATAAGCTTCATTAGTACCACCTCTTTGCTTTAACTATTCGTATTAGAAAAATGACCGTTGATTGCAGCCGCAGCAGCCATTGCCGGACTCACCAGATGCGTACGCCCGCCCTGCCCCTGCCTGCCTTCAAAATTACGGTTTGAAGTTGAAGCGCAGCGTTCACCCGGTTCGAGTCGATCAGCATTCATAGCGAGGCACATAGAACAGCCCGGCTCACGCCACTCGAAACCTGCCTCGATAAAAATTTTATCCAACCCTTCTTCTTCAGCCTGTCTTTTAACTAAACCAGAACCCGGGACGACCATAGCCAGTTTAATATTATCTGACACTTTTTTACCCTGAGCAATTTTTGCAGCATCACGTAAATCTTCGATACGTGAGTTCGTACACGAACCGATAAAAACTTTATCCAGCGTTATTTCAGTGATTGGCGTACCTGCTTTGAGCCCCATATAAGCCAACGCCTTACGCATACCATCGGCTTTCACCTTATCACTAATATCATCAGGATCCGGCACAACAGAATCAATATCAACGACCATCTCTGGCGATGTCCCCCAGGTGACCTGCGGTTTAATATCTGCCGCATCAAGATGAACAACCTTATCAAAATGCGCCCCTTCATCACTGTGCAGAGTCGACCAGTAGCTCTCCGCTTTTTGTAAGGTTTCACCTGTAGGCGAGTAAGGACGGCCTCTGACATAATCCATCGTAGCCTGGTCAACAGCCACCATGCCCGCACGGGCACCCGCTTCGATCGCCATATTACAAACCGTCATGCGGCCTTCTATCGATAACGCACGGATCGCATCACCGCCAAATTCGATCGCATATCCAGTGCCACCAGCCGTACCCAGTTTGCCGATGATGGCCAGCACGATATCTTTTGCGGTAACTCCTGCACGCACTTCGCCATCAACGGAAACCAGCATGTTCATGCTTTTGTTTTGCATCAGACACTGTGTTGCCAAAACGTGCTCGACTTCGGATGTACCAATACCAAATGCCAATGCACCAAACGCACCATGTGTAGAAGTATGCGAGTCGCCACAGACTACTGTCATACCCGGTAATGTGGCGCCCTGCTCCGGACCGATCACATGCACGATACCCTGACGCTCATCAGACATATCAAATTCGGTCAGACCAAACTCTCTGCAATTATTATCCAGGGTCTCTACCTGCAATTTTGCAACAGGATCAAGAATGCCCTGACTGCGATCAGTCGTCGGTACATTATGGTCAGGCACTGCGACGATCGAACTGGTTCTCCAGGGAGCGCGACCGGCAACGCGCAAGCCTTCAAACGCCTGCGGTGATGTTACCTCATGCACCAAATGTCGATCGATATACAATAGCGCGGTACCATCTTTCTCAGACCGTACCACATGCTCATTCCACAATTTATCGTATAATGTTTTTGCGTTATTCATCTAAATATTCGACTCTATTAATTCGTATCATCTACCGTAATAAGCCATGATGCTTGCTTTAGCGATCGCGTGACTATTTAAAAAGAAACCGATTAACTCCGGCCTGGCATCTGCACCCTGTTCGATTTTTTCCGTATCCAGAGCATAAACAGTAAAGATGTAACGATGTGGTTTATCACCTTTTGGCGGACAAGCACCGCCAAAACCATTGCTGCCGTAACTGGTCATACTTTCGACCGAGGCCTTCGGCATACTCTTGCCACTATCACCGGTATTTACATGATCTACTGTTGGTTTGATATTAAAAACCACCCAGTGCCACCAGCCACTGCCTGTAGGTGCATCAGGATCATAAGCTGTTATCGCAAAACTTTTAGTACCTGCCGGTGCATTCTTCCAGCTCAACTGTGGCGAGATATTTTTACCTGTACAACCGAAACTGTTAAATACCTGATCGTTCGAAATCTGCCCCTGCACATCAGAACTGCTAAGATAAAAGCCCTCGGCCTGAGCATTCGCTGTCAAGGCCACTAACATGGCAAAAAATATTTTTTTAAACATAAGCCCACCTCCGATCAAATGATATCTGTTTTTGACGATACAAGAATACGGTTATTTTTAATATAAAACAAATTCATAATATTTATATTATTAATTACTTTTAGTTATATACAAGTTATACTGCATTAACAGACATCCAATAGATTTTTAGCGTCTATCATTATGGACATACAAAACATTCGTGCTTTTTTAATGGTATCAGAAACCGGGTCTTTCTCTCGTGCCGCAGAAAAACTGTTCATTACCCAGCCTGCTATTAGTAAACGTATTTCTACGCTGGAATTTTCTCTCGATTGCCAGTTATTTGATCGTCTGGGAAAAAATATCCAACTCACTCAAGCTGGAGAAGCACTGATTCCCAGTTATCAGCGCATACTTGATGAAATTAACGAAAGTGAACGCATTATCAGCACGCTGCGAACCAGCGTTAGCGGTCATCTTAGATTTGGCACCAGCCACCATATTGGTCTGCATCGGCTGCCACCGATATTACGTCAATACACCAGGGATTTTCCTGATGTGGAGCTGGATATACAGTTCATGGACTCTGAGCAGGCAGCAGCGTTAATTCTAAAAGGTACGATAGAACTGGCATTGATTACCCTGCCAGATACTACCGGTAAACCATTTTCCACACTTCCTATCTGGACAGACCCCATGGAATGCGTAGCAGCAAACGACCATGCTTTGTCAAAACAAAAGACCATTACAAGAAAACAACTCTCCAGACACGGAGTACTAATACAGTCTCACAGCACCCACACACGCGATATAATTGATCATGCTCTAAAACTTGATTCAGAAACTAAAATCATCATGGAATCAAACTATCTTGAAACCATTAAAGCAATGATTCAAAACGGTTTGGGCTGGGGCGTTTTGCCCGAATCGATGATTGATGATTCACTGCATAGACTGAAAATTAAAGGCGTGAAGATGGAAAGACATCTGGGCATTTTATTACACGCGTCCAGAACACTATCAAGTCCAGCAAATGCGTTACTAGAAATATTGAAAAATTCAAAGTAAGAAACCAGCTGTAAAATACCAAATCGAACAGAGGCTCACCCCATGCTCGTAATAAACAAATGATAAGTGGCAAATTAATGTTTACTGGTATCCATACCAAATTCAAATGTATTAATCTTAAAACCTTCCGGGAAGGCCTTGCGAAGTCTTTCTTCAAACAGGGCATAAACTTCGGCTTTATGTTGCTGCAAATCGTAATCTCTGGCGTCATCGGCAACGTCTTGCAGGTCGATATCAAGTTTAAATTCGACATCCGGCGCAATTTGAACGTGTATCATCTGAATCACCTCTCACTGTGAATTTTGAGGGCTTACGCTATCATTCTAGCACTAGGAATATGTGACGTCATGGCCTATTTCAACCATGAACCTTATCTGGCGACTCGATAAACTTCCACACGATACCCAGCGCTACTACGGTACAGCATGAAGCAAATACAAATAGCACATCCGCACCCCATTTATCCCAAACCAGGCCACTCACCAGGCTTCCAACAGCTACTCCGGCACCGTAACTGGTACTCGCATAAAGAGCCTGACCTCTTCCCTGATGACTACCCGTAAAATAGTCATGCACCAGTGAGATCCCAACCGCATGAAACACACCAAATGAAAACGCGTGAATGAGCTGCGCAAGAAACAACATCGATAGATCATCAACAAAAAAACCGATGATCAACCACCGGAGAGTGGTTAACAACAAGGTAACAATAAGAAGTTTTCTCGCACCAAACATCGGCAGCAAACGATGCATGAGCAAAAAAATAATGACTTCTGCAAGCACGCCGACTGCCCACAGGACACCGATCATATGCGAACTATAACCCTGCTCTTCCAGGTAGATAGTATAAAAAGTATAGTATGGACCGTGGCTGCACAACATCAAAAAACACACGATAAGAAATGCCAGTACTTTGGGCTGTTCAATCACAGACCATATCGGTGAATGATCAACATGGGGAATATTCAATTTTTCCGGCACCATGAAACTGGCGATAGAAATTGTTACAAAGGTAAATAATACGACCAGTGGAATAAGATCAGTACCATAGCTTTGCAGCAGATCACCAATGATCACGACAATAACAATAAAACCCAGCGAACCCCAAAGACGAATCATGCTGTAGCGATGCGTATCATTGCCCAGATGATTCAGCGTCATAGCTTCATATTGAGGCAACATTGCATTCCAGAAAAAGCTGAATAACAGCATAACAATGGTTAACCACCAAAGCTGTTGACTGACAAAAACCAATGAAAAACTTAATACCGAAAAAATAGCTGCTACTCGAATAATAAACATCGAACGGCGTGTATGGTCAGCCAGCCAGCCCCAGATATAGGGCGCGATGAGTTTTGTCGCTGGCAGTATCGCAATAAGACTACCGATAGTCAGACTGTTAAAGCCTAAAGATTTTAGATACAGACTCCAATACGGAATCAGTACGCCAAGTGAAGCGAAGTAAAAGAAATAAAACCCACTTAGACGCCAGTAAGGAATGCCTGCTTTAACCATCGACTAAAAAAGTATTGGGAGCTTTGAACGAGGTAGATTTTTCGTTAGGGCAAGGCAAAAATTATCACAAAGACGGAGTTTACAACACGTAAATGAGTATTTTGAGATAATTTTTAACGCGGCCATAACGGAAAAGATGCTTCGTGCGAAGTTCTCTAATTATGTGCAGGAATAATTGGTGTCTGCGAATGCACATCCATATTCTGGCCACGTTGGCGCAACAGATGATCGCACAAAACGATTGCCAGCATAGCTTCACAGATAGGTGTTGCACGGATCGCAACACAGGGGTCATGGCGACCGTGCGTCACAACATCGATGGCTTTGCCATCAACATCCACCGTATCACCAGACAGACGAATACTGGAGGTAGGTTTAAATGCAGTATGAGCAATAATGTTCTGGCCTGATGAAATACCGCCTAAAACACCACCTGCATGGTTGGTCTTAAACCCTTCCGGCGTAATCTCATCACGAAACTCGGTGCCTTTTGCTTCGACACAGGCAAAACCATCACCGATCTCAACACCCTTGGCTGCATTAATACCCATCATGGCGTGTGCGATGTCTGCATCGAGTCGATCAAATACCGGTTCGCCCAAGCCGGGTGGTGTGCCTTCAGCGACAACGGTTATTTTTCCACCAACCGAATTACCCTCTTTGCGAAGTGCATCCATATATGTTTCAAGCTCGGCCACTTTTGAGGTGTCGCCACAGAAAAAAGCATTATTATTTATTTCGTCCTTATCCAGCATCGGCATTTCGATCGGGCCAAGCTGAGACATATAACCGTAGATATCGATACCATAACGATCTTTAAGAAATTTTTTAGCGATACCGCCACCGGCAACACGCATCGCCGTTTCACGTGCAGACGAACGGCCGCCGCCGCGATAGTCACGGATACCGTATTTCTGCTGATAAGTATAATCGGCGTGCCCGGGGCGGAAACGATCCATTATGTTGCCGTAATCTTTTGAACGCTGATCAGTATTGTCGATTATCAATCCAATACTTGTACCTGTCGTTTTGCCTTCAAAAACACCCGAGAATATTTTTACTTTATCTTCTTCACGACGCTGCGTGGTATGTCGCGATGTACCCGGTTTGCGCCGATCAAGGTCGAGTTGCAAATCTTCTTCACACAGTTCTATTCCCGGAGGACAACCGTCAATAATGCCGACCAAACCTGCACCGTGCGACTCACCGGCGGTGGTTAAACTAAACAGTTTTCCTATCGTATTTCCTGACATATGACCAACTTATCTTTTATTCTTGAATGACTAAATATTAACACGGCTTTAACTATAAAAAGTTAACTATCCATGCTCAACTATCCATGGCAAGCGAAAATTCATCTTGATGTGCCCGTAACTGAGCCGCCGTTAACAAAAACACGCCATCACCGCCAAACTCAAAATCTATCCAGAAAAAAGGCACTCCAGGCAAAGCTTTTTCTAATGCGGCTTGCGAATAACCAACCTCTACGATCAGGATACCTTCATCTGTCAGATAGTTTGCGGCATTCGCCAACATAGGCAATACCAGGTCGAGGCCTTGTTTGCCTGCTGTTAACGCTAGCGAGCCCGGTTCGAATTCGAACTCCGCAGCTAATTGCTCCATCTCAGCTTCGCTAACATAGGGCGGATTGCTAACGATGACGTCATAACGTTTATCCGGGATCGATTCAAATAAATTTGATTCGATCAGGTTCACCCGACCTTCCATACCATGGCGCTGACGATTTATCTCTGCAACAGCTAACGCCTCCGCCGAAACGTCACTGGCATCGATCTGCGCGTCCTCGAATACATCGGCGCAAGCAATCGCAATACAACCACTGCCCGTGCACAGATCAAGAATTGCATTTACCTGATCGGGGTAAATCCAGGGTAAAAACTGTTGCTGTATAAGTTCTGCAATAGGCGAACGCGGGATCAAAACACGTTCGTCAACATAGAAACTCAAACCTGCAAACCATGACTCATTGGTAATGTAAGCTGAGGGTTTACGCTGAACTATCCGCTGCTCAAATAGATCAAGCACACTCAAACGCTCGTCCATGGTTAACACACAGTCAAAATACTCAACACTAAAATCCGGTGCCAGATGCAATGCACTCAAACACAGATAAACTGCTTCATCGATAGC
>DAOWFN010000191.1 GCA_030637945.1 Gammaproteobacteria bacterium | reverse complement strand
TTAATATATTTAGTTTTAAAGACTGAAAATAATTGTTAACAGTTGAAATAAGTTAATAGGTCATATCTAATTTAGTGTTATGTTTACGATCAAAAATAATTTAAATTCAGTATCTGAATCTTGCCTTGAAGTTTTTGTCTTTAAGACAAGATTTTTTATGTTATTGCTATTAACATTAGCATTGCTTTTCCCGTTTTCTGTAAAAGCTGACGGCCTGTTTGATTTCCAGATGAAACTTGCAAAAGATGGTAATGCTGAAGCGCAGTATAAAGTCGGCGAGATGTACGAGACCGGTTTTGGTGTAAAGCCGGATCAAAAAGAAGCGATGAGCTGGACGATGAAATCAGCGAACCAAGGTCATGAGACGGCAAGCTTTAAATTGCTTTACTGGGATATTGAAAAAAATGGATTGAAAGGCGAGAACAAAGCCAAAGTAGCTGAGCTTAAGAAAAAGGCCGATTCTGGTAATCCGCAGGCACAATATTATATCGGTAAAATGCATGCTAACGGTGTTGGCATGAAAAAGAATAATGATGAAGCAATTGGCTGGTTAAATAAAGCAGCGCTGGTTGGTGTGTTGGAGGCTGAGCGTGATCTGGCTGCCGTGCGAGAAAATCAGCAGCTCCAGGCGCAGGCCAATAAAGCCAGGCAGGAAAAAAAGAAGGCGCAGCTAAAGGCTCAACAAGAGCGTGAGAAGCAGGCAAAACTCGAGCAACAGAAAAAGTTAAAAGCGAAAAAAAATGCAGAAGCTAAAGCTCGTGCTGATGCTGCTGCAAAACAGAAAAAAGCGAAAGCTGCAGCGCTTGAAAAAGCCGATCAGAAAAAGTCATACCAGGCAAAAGTGACGGCACAAAAAGAAGCAGAAGAACAAAAACGTAAAGCTCAAGAGCAGGCTTTGTTAAAGAAAAAAGCTGAAGCAAAAAAACAACAACAAGAACGAAAAACACAATTTGAGTCAGACCCCTGTAGTGGAAAGTCTGCAAGATTCTTGTCTACATGTAGATAATTGTTACTAGCTGTGACACTTTTAGGCAGAATGATTTCATTCTGCTTTTTTATTTGTATGAGAAAGCTAATCTTTTACTTCTTATTCCATTCTGATAAAAAGCCAATTTTGGTATGCTGCAAGGTAGGTGCGAATTCATTCGCACGCAGGTGCTACTGTTAGAGTTCATCGTGCGAATGAATTCGCACCTACAATTATTCAGGCACTTAAAATTTAGTGTTTTATTAATTTTTCATAAACGTATATATAATACTGAAAAACTACTAATTTCGGGTATAGTAAACACGTTATAATCTTCATGTCTGAATACATTTTTATCGTTTAAATAATGCCATCTAAAAAACCAAAATCACCGGTGTCGACTAAAAAGAAGACACGTGCCTCTAAAACGGTAAAAACAAAAAAACGTAAAGTAAAAAGTCCAAAAAGTAAGGCAAGACGCTCGTCTCGAAAAAGAAAATCTAAATCAGCTAAGAAAAGTGTTTATAAACGGATTGCTTATACATCTCTAGTCGTTTTATCTCTGGTTTTCGTCGTTTACATGTCTTATCTGGATCGACGAATTACAGAGCGGTTTGAAGGTCGTATATGGCAGTTACCGGCACATGTATATGCGCGTCCGCTTGAATTATGCGTCGGTAAAGCAATTTCTGTCGAACAACTAAAATTTGAGCTGGATTACCTGAATTATCATAAAGTTGACCAGCTTCCGAAACAGCATGCCCAGTATCGTCAGTGGCGTAATACTTTTGACATAAAAACACGAAAATTTGTATTCTGGGATGGTAACGAGCCTGTGCATACGATACGTGTTGTCATAGAAGATAAAAAAGTTTCAGATCTAATCGATATCTCTAAAAATGAAAACACAGGTCTGGTACGTTTTGATGCCGGTTACCTTACCGGGATATTTCCTTCACATGCTCAAGATAGAGTTCTGCTAAAACTTGATGATGTGCCTGACATGTTTATAAAAATGTTGCTGCTGATCGAAGATAGACGGTTTTTTTCTCATTGGGGAGTTGATCCGCGGTCGATTGCCAGAGCGCTTGCTGCCAATCTTTCTTCCGGGCGAACGGTGCAGGGAGGCAGTACCTTAACGCAGCAGCTGGTGAAGAATTTATTTCTTGATCAGGGGAAAAGACTAACGCGTAAAATCAACGAAGCATTTATGTCTCTGTTGCTGGAATTTCACTACGACAAAAGACTGATTTTAGAAACCTATTTAAATGAAATATATCTGGGTCAGGACGGACGTCGAGCCATTCATGGTTTTGGCCTCGCCAGCGAATTTTACTTTGGTAAATCGTTAAATGAATTATCTATCGACGAGATGGCAATAATGATTGGCATGGTTAAAGGTGCTTCATATTACAATCCGTTAAGAAATCCTGAGCATGCACTGCGGCGACGCAATATCGTATTAAGCGCCATGAAACTATCAGAGCTTATTACTGAGCAACAGGCAGAACTTTTATCTAAAAAACCGATCGTGACTGTTAAGCATGCAAGGTCAGGATTGTATCCAGCTTTTATCGATGTCGTTAAGTTGCAGCTGCAACAGGACTACCAACCTGAAGATTTACGCTCAGAAGGATTACGGGTTTTCACAACGCTAGACCCCTATGTGCAGTTTAAAACTGAACAAGCAGTTAAAAACACTTTACCTCGTTTATCCAAAAGCAATGAACTACAGGCGGCTGCTGTAGTAGCGTCTCCTCTAAATGGCGATGTTTTAGCCGTCGTCGGTGACAGAAATCCGACCTATAAAGGTTTTAATCGTGCCATAAATGCAAGCAGACAGGTTGGTTCTTTAATCAAACCCGTGGTTTATTTAACGGCCTTTGAACAGGGACTTGGTTATACGCTGGCAACGATGCTGGATGATTCTGAATTCATATATAAAGATTCACATCAGGATGACTGGCAACCGCTAAATTATGACAAAAAATATCATGGCGATGTGACCTTATATGAGTCATTGCTTAAATCACACAATATTCCAGCCGTCAGAACAGCTTTAGATGTTGGTCTGGATAAAGTGATAAAGACGCTGACAGCATTGGGTAGCAAGCAGAATATTCCTCCTTATCCGTCACTTGCACTTGGAGCCGTTAATATGTCACCGATGGAGATGACATCGATATATCAAAGTTTCTCCACTAATGGCTTTAGGAGCCCATTGAGGAGCGTATTTGCCGTGTTAGATAAAAATCGTCAGCCGCTCGAAAGGTATTCACTTGATGTCGATAACCAGGTGAAGCCCGAATCAGTCGCGCTGGTCAATTCCGCGCTTATCGACGTAACCAAGTATGGTACAGCCAAATACTTATCTAAAAGTCTGGATATACAGGTGGCCGGTAAAACAGGGACATCTGATGATCTAAAGGACAGCTGGTTTGCAGGATTTTCGGGTGATATTGTTGCCGTTGTCTGGATAGGTTTTGATGATAACCGCTCTACCTATCTGACAGGTTCATCAGGCGCCATGAAAATATGGAGCAACCTGATGAAAGATGTGGCGTATAAGCCATATATGCTACCAGAAATACCAGGTCTGGAAAAATACTGGATCGACGGGGATAATGGTCTATTGACTGAGCAAGACTGCAAAAATGCGTTAGAATTGACCTTTATCGAAGGAACTCAGCCTGACCGGTCCAGTGACTGTGAATCCGGTAGAAGTTCTAACTGGTTTTTTAACCTATTTAACTGATATTTATGTTTAGTCTGTTTCGTTTAGTAATCTGCATGTTTTTGACGGCATTGCTTATCTCATGTACCACACCGGGAAAGCAAATAATTGAAGATGATCTTGCTGAAGGCCGTTATAAATTTGCTGCATGGCGGTTAGATAATTCACGTGAGTTCGAAGCTATAAATAAACTGTTAGGCGAGGTGGATGGTTTGATCGAAGCTAATTCTTTAGATGCCGCTGAAGATAAGCTAGAGCGTGTTCTTCGTATTAAATCCGGCTATGCACCTGCATGGAGTCGTTTGTCCTGGATGGCATTAGAGACGAATTCGCCTAAACGTGCTGTACAGATGGCTAAACGAAGTAACAGTTTTGCGCATGGCAACCGTGAGTTGCAATCGCTAAACTGGTCATTTATCAGGGATGCCAGCCAGGCCTTAAACGATGAACAGGCTTATATCCGTGCTGGCCAGAAAATCGATTCATTACAATCTTTTTAATGTCGACTTTATCGACGATAACCACTAATTTTCTTTATGCAACGCGCGTCTGATTATCTAGGGCAGGAAGGTCCTTTTTACGAACAAATTACCGGTTACCAGGTACGTGATAACCAGTTGGCATTGTGTGATGCTATCGATGAGGCCATCGAGAATGGTGAAGTGCTGGCTGCTGAGGCCGGTACTGGCATCGGTAAAACATTTGCCTACCTGGTACCTGCATTATTGTCGGGTAAAAAAATTATCATATCGACAGGTACTCGACACCTTCAAGATCAGCTTTTTCATACTGATCTGCCAAAGGTTACAAAAGCATTAGCTGTCCAGACTACTTCTGCCTTATTAAAAGGCCGCAGCAACTATCTCTGCCTGCATCGTCTTAAATTAGCGCCGCACCTGGGATTTATTAACCGGGAAACACGTAGTGTACTAACAGAAATTAACGAATGGTCAAAATCGACACAGTCCGGTGATATCTCAGAGCTAGACACAGTTGCAGAAGATTCCTATGTCTGGCCCATGGTTACTTCCACAGTTGATAATTGCCTGGGTGGAGAGTGTGATTCATGGGATGATTGTTTCATCGCCAATGCACGTAAGCAGGCACAAGCTGCAGATGTGGTTGTGATAAATCATCATTTATTATTGGCAGATATGACACTGAAAAATGAAGGTTTTGCTGAACTGTTACCCGAAGCAGATGCCTTCATTATCGACGAGGCTCATCAGCTTTATGATGTAGCTGCCCGGTTCTTCGGTAACACGGTCAGCAGTCGTCAACTTATCGGTTTAACAAAGGATATTATTGCCGAACAGGTGAATGATGCCTCAGATATGGTCGAACTGCGTGACTATGCTGAGGAATTAGAAAAAGCGGCGAGAGACTTGAGGATTACTTTAGGTGAAGCGGGTTTGCGTGAAGCCTGGTTAAATATTAAGAGCAAACCTTCGGTAAGTCAGTCGCTGGAAAATCTTGTTTCTACATTAAAAGATTTGCTCGTTGTATTGGAAACAGCCGCAGAACGTGGTCGTGGTTTAGAGCAGTGTTATGAGCGTGGGCAAACGATTTTGGCACGTCTAAAGCTTTTTCAGGCGAACAATGCTGGTTCGGATAGTACTAACGAAGATGATTCTCCAGGTGAGTCGGCCAGTGAAAATCAATCGGTATTATGGTTTGAAACTTACACTAAAAGCTTCATGTTGCATGCAACGCCGATCGATGTTGCCTCGATCTTTCAACAGCACACCGATAATTTTTCGAATGCGTGGTTATTTACTTCGGCGACTCTGCAGGTAAATAAAAAGTTTGATCATTTTGCAGGAAATATTGGTTTAGAAAACTACAGGAGTGGTGTTTGGGACAGTCCTTTCGATTATCAGAAACAAAGCCTGCTGTTTTTGCCAGATAATCTGCCACAGCCTTCAGAGCCAGCGTTTACTAAAGAGTTAATGCAGGCGGCTATTCCAGTGTTAATGGCTAGTGAGGGCAGAGCCTTTGTATTATTTACCAGTTATTATGCGATGCATAAGGCGCATGATTATCTGAAACAGAGGTTGCCATATGAATTGCTCATGCAAGGTGATCTGCCGAAACATCAGCTGTTAGAAAAATTTCGCCAGACAGATAATGCAGTCTTACTCGGAACCTCAAGTTTCTGGGAAGGCGTCGATGTTCGTGGTGAAAGCCTGTCCTGTGTCATCATCGATAAACTGCCTTTTGCATCACCGGGTGATCCGGTCATGCAGGCACGGATCGACGCGATCAAACGTAGTGGCGGTCAGCCGTTTATGGAATTTCAGGTGCCCCAGGCAGTGATCGCTTTAAAACAGGGTGTCGGTCGCTTGATAAGAGACGTGAATGATTCGGGTGTAGTCATGCTTGGTGATCCACGGCTGAAACAG